>NZ_AUFD01000010.1:0-233652 GCF_000426325.1 Streptomyces sp. CNS606 | reverse complement strand
CTTCCCGTGCATCCTGGTTCCCCATAGCGCCCCCTCGTGCTGCACCCGGCTCGTTGGACACGCAGTTGGTGTCTGGCGGTCCTCGGCTCATCCTGCCCGCCCGTTCGGCGTTGCGTCTTGAGATCGGCGGTTCTCGGAGGGGAGGCACTGAATTCCAATCCCCCAGGCGTCCCCCACGGGAGCAGGGGAGTGGAGAATACGCAGGTCAGGGCCATCAACCTCAGCCCTCTGTAAATCTGCCGGCTCAGCCTTCCCAGGTTCGAATCCTGGCGCCGCCACAGGACCGTGAACCGGCCCCTGACCAGCGAAATCGGTCAGGGGCCGGTTTCTTGTGAGATCACCCTGGCCGACCGTTGTTCCTCGTGAGTCCCCGCCCGGATCCGGCACGCGGATGGCTCGGCTCGTCGGCTCGACGGCAGCGGAGTGGCGCCGGATGGCTCTCTGCGCAGCGCCAACCGACAGCGACGCGGTGGCCGTTGCATGCGAGAGGGGGGCTGAAACCGCAGTGAGCGCTGCAGAGGACGCGAGGGATCGCTTCGCCGCTGCCGGCGCGTGGGCGTTCCTCGGCCTCGTTCTCCTGACCTTCGCGGCGTTCCTCGGGGTACGGGCTGCCGTAGGGTTCGGCGTCCTCGGCGAAGGTGGACACATCGTCGCCGCGCGGTGCGTCGAGCACGGCGGAGGCAAGGGCGGCTCCTACGTCGAATGCGCGGGGACTTTCGTCAACAGTCGCGGGGAGAGGAGCGACGGGCCGGCCACGGTGCGCTCGTACTCCGCAGTCGACGGCGACGTCGTCCCAGTCCGTCGCGCCCCCTGGGGGACCTACGAGGCGCTGGACGACAGCCTTCTCGGGACGGTCGGGCGGGGCTTCTTCCCCCTGCTGCTGACGGTCGCCTCGGCCGGTTGCCTGGTTCGCGCCGGGTCCTTCGTGCGGCGCAAAGCAGGGAAGCCGGAGGAGAACCGGAGCCGGTGAAAGGACGGGACCGGCTACGGGCCCGGGTGACGCTTCCGCCCGCCCCGCACCATGGGCCGCTGAAGGCGTCCTGCCGCAAGCGGCCCGCAGGCCGTCCGGGCCAGGACCAAGCCGATTCCGGTCACCGCGCCCACGGCTCCAGCGGACAGGAAGCCCCGCGAGGAGGCCCAGGACAGCACCGACCACCGGGATCGGGCGGACAGCGCAGATCCTGTGCTCAGCCACGATCCGGCCGAGATCAGCGACAGGGCAGAGCCGATCGAACCGGCCGACAGGGTGCTCCCGACCGAGCCGACGCAGAGGGCGGAGCCGACAGATCCGATCGACAGGACCGACCCCACCGAACCGATCGACAGCACCGAGTCCTTCGACCATACGGACAGCATCGAGCCGTGAGGCTCGGGACAGGTGGACGGTGATTCGGCCATGACGCCATTGTGTCCACGGATCGCCCGGACCGGCATGTCTGACGGCCGGCGGCGATGCGAGAACGCGGCGAGGGGCCGTGCCATGTGTCGCGGGCCGGTGAGCCTTCCCGGGCACTGCCCTACGCTGGGGACGGATGAGCAGACAGCTGCGGCGGCTCGGCCCGAGGCGGGCGGAGGGCGCCGGCACCGAGTACGTGTGGTACGCGGCCTACGGGTCGAACCTGCACCACACGCGGCTCGGCTTCTACCTGCGCGGCGGGAAGCCGCCGGGCGGCAGGCGGACGTACCCGGGGTGCCGTCAGCCGCAGGACCCCGCGCGCACGGAAGCGCTCATGCTGCCGGGCCAGGTGTACTTCGCGCTGGAGTCGCCCGCGTGGACCGGAGGTATGGCCTTCTACGACCCGGGCGCCCGCGGTGAGACGCCGGCCCGGGCCTATCTGATCAGCGCGCGGCAGTTCTCCGACATCGCGGCGCAGGAGATGCACCGCCCGCCCGGGGTGGACCTGGACCTCTCCGGGGTGCTGGCGGAGGGCCGGTCCCGGATGGGACCGGGCTGCTACGAGACGCTGGTCTGCCCCGGGTCGCTGGACGGGCGCCCGGTGCTCACCTTCACCGCGCCGTGGGGGATGGGCGACGTGGCGTGGCGGCCGCCGGCGGCCGCGTACCTGCGATGGCTGGCCTCGGGGCTGCAGGTGTCGCACGCCTGGCCGGCCGCCCGCATCGCCGCGCACCTGGCGCGGCGGCCCGGGGCGGCGATGCGGTGGACGGCGGCCGAGATCGCCGCCCTCCTGTAGCGCAAGGGCTGTTCAGGGCCGGGACACGGCGGCGGCGACCGCGTCGGGGACGGTCGTGTCGCCGGAGACCAGCTCCAGGGTGAGACCGGCCGTGCGCGGCTCGTCCAGCAGCGCGGCCAGCACCGCGGCGACGTCCGCGCGCGGCACCTCGGAGCGGCCTGTGCGCGCGGACAGTGCGACCCGGCCCGTCGGGGGGTCGTCGGTGAGGCGGCCGGGCCGCAGGATCGTCCAGTCCAGGTCGCTACGTGCCCGTACGGCCGCGTCGGCGGCGCCTTTGGCGCGCAGGTAGGCGGCGAAGACCGGGTCCATGTCGGCGGGCGGCTCCTCGTCGACGCGCATCGCGGAGACGACCAGGAACCGTCGTACGCCCGCGCGGGCGGCGGCGTCGGCGAACAGGATCGCCGCGTCGCGGTCGACGGTCTCCTTGCGGGCCGCTCCGCTGCCAGGGCCCGCTCCGGCCGCGAAGACGGCCGCGTCCGCGCCCTCCAGCGCGCGGGCGACCTCGTCCACGGTCGCCGACTCCAGGTCGCAGACGGCGGGTTCGGCACCCGTGGCCGTCACGTCGTCCGCGTGGGCGGGGTTGCGGATCAGGCCCACGGCCCGGTCGCCGCGCTCGGAGAGGAGCGCCTCCAGGCGCAGCGCGATCTTTCCGTGTCCACCGGCGATGACTGTACGCATGCCCCCGACCGTACGCCCTCCGGTGGCGTGCCGGACGGAGCGTCAGCCCTGCGCCTGCCGCGGCAGGTCGAGCTCCACCGCGGCGGCGGAGTCGCAGTACTCCCGTACCGCGCTGGTGCGTGCCACCACGCGGCCGCGGTGGATGACGATCCGGCTGTACGACAGGGACAGCGCGCCCGCGACGTCCTGGCCGCGCACCGCGAGGAGTTCGGCCGGGAATCCGGCTTCGACGCGCACTTCCGGCAGCCCCATGGCGGCGCGGGCGTCGCAGCTGACCGCGCGGTAGGCGCCGTCGGCGCCGGCTTCACCGCGCGAGGCGAGCAGGTAGGCGGCCTCCAGCGGGTCGCCGCGGCCGACCGGATTGGCGGCGTCGCGCAGGGCCCCGCTGCCGGCCGCGACGCGGACGCCGGCCGCCCGCAGCAGCCGTACGGGCGCCGAGGTCGCGACGCCGGAGTGCTCCAGGGCGGCGCAGCTGCCCTGGGGGAGCGCGACCACGGTGACCCCGGCGGCGGCGAGCTGGTCGGCGGCGCGGGTGGCGACCTCGTGCGGCAGCCGGGAGAGGCCGCCGCACGGGCCGAGGGTCACGCCGGGGCGGAGGCCGCCCGCGGCGGCGGCGAGGCGGGCCAGCCGGGCCGGGTCGGCGGCGTCGGTGTGCAGGTCCACGGCGCAGCCGTGTTCGGCGGCGACGGTGAGGACCGCCTCGACGTAGCCGCCCGGGTCGGGGTCGAGGTCGGGGCAGCCGCCGACGACGGTGGCGCCCATCTTCAGGGCGTCGCGCAGCATCGCGAGTTCCTCCTCGCCGGCGCGTCCGGTGAGGAGGCGGGGCACGGCGACGGTGGTGAGGTCGGCGAGGCCACGCAGGCTGCGGCGGGCCTGGAGCACGGCCTCCAGGGAACGCAGCCCGGCCACGTCGCCGATGCGTACATGGCTGCGCAGCGCGGTGGCGCCGTGGCCGAGCTGGAGCAGGGCCGCCTCGGTGGTGCGGCGCTGCACCTCCTCGACGTCGTCGGACGGCGGTCCGCCCGCGCGCGCCCCGCTGCCGGTGGTCCCGCCCTCCGTGGTCCGGGTGTCCGGGGTGCCGCTCGCGGCGGTCAGGGCGGTGTCGTGGTGGGCGTGCGGTTCTGCGGGAGCGGGCAGCAGCAGGTATCCGCCCAGGTCGACGCGGACGCCGGGTCGGGTTCCGGTGGGGGCGGCGAGGCTGCCCGCGGTGCCGACGGCCTCGATGCGGCCGCCGCCGAGCCGGACGTCCACGGTCCGGCCGTCGGCGAGGCGGGCGCCGCTCAGCAGCAGCCGGGAGCCGTCGGCGGGGGAGCCGGAACCGGCCTCGGGGTCCGGTGTCTGGCTGTCGCCCATCGTCTCCCCAGCGGTCGCGGCGGCGGTAGGGGCCGGCAGCTGATCACGGTGGCCCGGCGTGTGACGAGCGTACGGCGCGCAGCGGGAGACGCAGCGGAGGAGCGGAATAGTCGTACCGGCGTGGTGGCAGGAGGAGCACTACGGCTGTGCGGTACCGCGGCCCCGGATACGGATTTCACGTATCGAGCCGGGACCGTGTAGTGTCTTCACCGCTCGCCCCAATAGCTCAGTCGGCAGAGCGTCTCCATGGTAAGGAGAAGGTCAACGGTTCGATTCCGTTTTGGGGCTCTGATGTGTGAGGCCGTCGTCCGGTTCGTCCGGGCGGAGGTCGAAACGCATCGCGGCGGCGTAGCTCAGTCGGTAGAGCAAACGGCTCATAATCGTTGTGTCACCGGTTCAAGTCCGGTCGCCGCTACTTCACTGACAGTAGCCGATTGCGGGCTCGGTCCTCCGGTCGGCTACTCTTTCTGCGTTCAACCCGTCCCGTCCGTCAAGGAGCACTCACGTGGCTGCCACCGACGTCCGCCCGAAGATCACGCTGGCCTGCGTGGAGTGCAAGGAGCGGAACTACATCACCAAGAAGAACCGGCGTAACAACCCGGACCGCATGGAGATGAAGAAGCACTGCCCGCGCTGCAACGCGCACACCGCGCACCGCGAGACGCGCTGACGTACCCGCGCTGACGCGCAGACGTACTTCGCATGTGAGGCCGCCCCTGCCCGTCGGGGGCGGCCTCACCTCGTTCTTCCCGCCCCGGCGGCAGGCAGAGATTCAGGAGACCGAGACCCATGGCGCTCGACCAGTCCTTCGTCGGACGCAGCTACCCGCCCTCCCGGCCCTACGAGGTCGGCCGGGAGAAGATCCGCGAGTTCGCCGAGGCGATCGGTGACGCCAACCCGGCCTACACCGACCGGGACGCGGCCGCGAAGCTGGGCCACCCGGACGTGATCGCGCCGCCCACCTTCGTGTTCTCCCTCACCTACCGGGCGGCGTTCGAGGTCGTGCAGGACCCGAAGCTGGGCCTGGACTACGACCGGGTGGTGCACGGCGACCAGCGGTTCGCCTACAGCCGGCCCGTACGCGCCGGCGACCTGCTGACCGTCACCTCCACCATCGAGTCGGTGAACTCCAGGGCCGGCAACGACATCCTGGACGTGCGCGGCGAGGTGCACGACGAGGCCGGCGCGCACGTGGTGACCGCCTGGACGAAGCTGGTGGCGCGCGCCGCCGAGGAAGGCTGAGCGAGACGATGACTGCTGCGATCGCCTACGCCGACGTCGAGGTCGGCACCGAACTGCCCGCGCAGACCTTCCCGGTGACCCGCGACACGCTCGTCCGCTACGCGGGCGCCTCCGGTGACTTCAACCCGATTCACTGGAACGAGCGGTTCGCCACCGAGGTCGGCCTGCCGAACGTCATCGCGCACGGCATGTTCACCATGGCCGAGGCCGCCCGCGTGGTCACCGACTGGGCCGGCGACCCGGGCGCCGTACGCGAGTACGGGGTGCGCTTCACCAGGCCGGTCGTGGTGCCGGACGACGGCGAGGGCGCGCACATCGAGGTCTCCGGCAAGGTCGCCGCGAAGCTGGACGACGAGGCCCGCACCGTCCGCGTCGACCTGACCGTGACGGCCGCCGGGCAGAAGGTGCTGGGCATGTCCCGCGCCGTGGTCGCCCTGGCCTGAGAGCCCCGGTCTCCCTGTGGGGACCGCTCCGCCGCACGCGGAACGCAAGCGTTTCGGGCGTGGAACGTACTCTTGTGCGCGTGCAGGAATTCCACGACGCCCCGCTGGCCCCGCTGACCACCTTCCGGCTCGGCGGCCCCGCCGCACGTCTGCTGACCGCCACCACCGACGACGAGGTGGTGGCGGCGGTGCGCGAGGCCGACGACTCCGGCACGCCGCTGCTGATCGTCGGCGGCGGCAGCAACCTGGTCGTCGCCGACGCGGGCTTTCCCGGCACGGCCCTGCGCATCGCCACCCGCGGCTTCCACCTGGAGGGCACGCGGCTCGAACTCGCCGCCGGCGAGAACTGGTCGGACGCTGTGGCCCGCACGGTCGAGGCCGGCCTGGCCGGCGTCGAATGCCTGGCGGGCATCCCGGGCTCGGCCGGCGCGACGCCCATCCAGAACGTCGGCGCGTACGGCCAGGAGGTCTCCGCCACGGTCACCGAGGTCGTCGCCTACGACCGCCGCGCCCGCGAGACCGTCGTCGTCCCGAACGCCGAGTGCGGCTTCGCCTACCGGCACAGCCGCTTCAAGGCCGACCCGACGCGGTTCGTCGTCCTGCGGGTCCGGTTCGCGCTGGAGGACGCCGACGGCCTGTCCGCGCCGTTGAAGTACGCCGAGACGGCACGTGCGCTCGGCGTCCAGCCCGGCGAACGCGTCCCGGCGGCCACCGCCCGCGAGACCGTGCTCAAACTCCGCGCCGGAAAGGGCATGGTGCTGGACCCGGAGGACCACGACACCTGGTCGGCCGGCTCCTTCTTCACCAACCCGATCCTCGACGACGCCGAGTACGCCGCCTTCCTCGCCCGCGTCGCCGAACGGCTCGGGCCGGACGTCACCCCGCCAGCCTTCCCCGCGGACGACGGCCGGACCAAGACCTCGGCCGCGTGGCTGATCGACCGGGCGGGCTTCACCAAGGGCTACGGCGACGGCCCGGCACGCATCTCCAGCAAGCACACCCTCGCCCTCACCAACCGGGGCCGCGCCACGACCGCCGACCTGCTCGCCCTCGCGCGCGAGGTGCGGACGGGCGTCCGTGACGCCTTCGGCGTCACGCTCGTCAACGAACCCGTGACGGTCGGCTGCGCCCTCTGAGGCGCCCGTCCGGCAGCGGTAGCGGCACCGGCGTCGACGTCAGCCGGCCGGTGCCGCCAGCCACGCGTCGATGTCGGCGAGCATCCCGCGCCGCACCTCCTCCGGGGCGACGGAACCGCGCACCGACTGGCGCGCCAGTTCCGCCAGCTCCTCGTCGGTGAACGCGTGGGCGTCGCGGGCGAGTTCGTACTGGGCGGCGAGCCGGGAGCCGAAGAGCAGCGGGTCGTCGGCGCCGAGCGCCATCGGCACGCCCGCGTCCCACAGGGCCCGCAGCGGCACGTCCTCCGGCTTGTCGTACACCCCGAGCGCCACGTTGGACGCCGGGCACACCTCGCAGGTCACCCCGCGATCGGCGAGCCGGCCCAGCAGCCGGGCGTCCTCGGCCGCGCGGACGCCGTGGCCGACGCGGAGGGCGTGCAGGTCGTCCAGGCAGTCCCGGACGCTGGACGGGCCCGACAACTCGCCCCCGTGCGGCGCGGCGATCAGCCCGCCGTCCCGGGCGATGGCGAAGGCACGGTCGAAGTCGCGCGCGAACCCCCGCCGTTCGTCGTTGGAGAGGCCGAAGCCGACGATGCCCCGGTCCCGGTAGCGGACGGCCAGCCGGGCGAGCGTACGCGCGTCCAGGGGGTGCTTCATGCGGTTCGCGGCGACCAGCACGCGGATCTCGAGGCCGGTGTCCCGCATCGCCCGGTCGACGGCGTCGAGGATGATCTCCAGCGCCGGGATCAGCCCGCCCAGCCGCGGCGCGTACGAGGTGGGGTCGACCTGGATCTCCAGCCACCGCGAGCCGTCCCGCACGTCCTCCTCGGCGGCCTCGCGCACCAGCCGCTGGATGTCCTCCGGCGCCCGCAGGCAGGAGCGGGCGGCGTCGTAGAGGCGCTGGAAACGGAACCAGCCGCGTTCGTCCGTGGCCCGCAGCTTCGGCGGCTCGCCGCTCCGCAGCGCCTCCGGCAGGTGGACGCCGTACTTGTCGGCGAGCTCCAGCAGCGTGGACGGCCGCATCGAACCGGTGAAGTGCAGGTGCAGATGGGCCTTGGGGAGCGAACGTACCTCTCGTGCCATCCCCCGATCCTGCTACACGCGAGCCCCCGCCCGGAACCAGATTCCCCGGACGGGGGCTTGCCCGAAAGCACGACCGCATGCCGCGGCCCCGCCTCCCGGCAGGGATCAGTCGCGTGCCTCGGCCAGCAGCTTCTGGATGCGCGAGACGCCCTCGACCAGGTCCTCGTCGCCGAGCGCGTACGAAAGCCGCAGGTAGCCGGGGGTGCCGAAGGCCTCGCCCGGCACGACGGCGACCTCGACCTCCTCCAGGATCACCTCCGCCAGTTCCACCGAGGTGGCGGGCCGCCTGCCGCGGATCTCCTTGCCCAGCACGCCCTTGACCGACGGGTAGGCGTAGAACGCGCCCTCCGGCTCGGGGCAGAGCACGCCGTCGATCTCGTTCAACATCCGCACGATGGTCCGGCGCCGGCGGTCGAAGGCCTCGCGCATCATCGTGACGGCGTCCAGGTCACCGCTGAGCGCGGCGATCGCCGCGACCTGCGCGACGTTGCTCACGTTGGAGGTGGCGTGCGACTGCAGGTTCGTCGCGGCCTTCACGACGTCCTTGGGGCCGACGACCCAGCCGACCCGCCAGCCGGTCATGGCGTACGTCTTGGCGACGCCGTTGACCACGATGCACTTGTCCGCCAGCTCCGGCACCACCACGGGCAGCGAGGTGAACGCGGCGTCGCCGTAGACCAGGTGCTCGTAGATCTCGTCGGTCAGCACCCACAGCCCGTGCTCGGCGGCCCAGCGGCCGATCTCCTCCGTCTGCTCCCGGCTGTAGACCGCGCCGGTCGGGTTCGACGGGGAGACGAAGACCACCATCTTGGTGCGCTCGGTGCGCGCCGCCTCCAGCTGCTCCACGGACACCCGGTAGCCGCTGGACTCGTCCGCGACCACCGGCACCGGCACGCCGCCCGCGAGCTGGATGGACTCCGGGTAGGTGGTCCAGTACGGCGCGGGCACGATGACCTCGTCACCCGGGTCCAGGGTCGCGGCGAAGGCCTCGTAGATGGCCTGCTTGCCGCCGTTGGTCACCAGGACGTTCGCCGCCTCGATCTGGCGCCCGGAGTCGCGCAGCGTCTTGTCGACGATCGCGGCCTTCAGCTCGGGCTGCCCGCCGGCCGGGGAGTAGCGGTGGTTCTTCGGGTCGCGGCAGGCCTCGACCGCCGCCTCGACGATGTAGTCGGGCGTCGGGAAGTCCGGCTCGCCCGCGCCGAAGCCGATCACCGGGCGTCCGGCGGCCTTGAGGGCCTTCGCCTTGGCGTCCACGGCGAGCGTCGCGGACTCGGAGATCGACCCGATGCGGGCCGACACGCGTCGTGCGGTGGGAGACTGTGCGGAAGGGGTAGCAGCGGTCATGCCGTCATCGTTGCAGACCGGGCGGCCCCGCCGCAGCAAGGTGTGGAGCCGGTCACGGCCGCCGCCGCGGACCGTGCGCGGTGGGCGGTGTTCGACGGGGGGCCGCAGAACACGTACACTCCTACGTCGTCGGCCTTCAACGATCGCTCAGCGCTGCGCACTGTGTGCACCGGCGCGGATGCGGTAGGTTGAGGGCGGTACAAAGGGTCGTAGCTCAATTGGTAGAGCACTGGTCTCCAAAACCAGCGGTTGGGGGTTCAAGTCCCTCCGGCCCTGCTACACACATCACCACATGGTGTGTGCTTTTTCAGTACGTACTCGAACTGCACCGCCGTGCGGCCGGCCCGTGCGCCGCAGGGCAACGATCCGGATCAAGGTGAGGACTAGTGACGGAGATCACGGACACCACCGAGGTCCCAGAGCCCGGACGGTCCTCGGACGACAAGCCCCGGCGCGGTGGCAAGCGTGGCAAGAAGGGCCCGCTGGCGCGCCTCGCTCTCTTCTACCGGCAGATCATCGCGGAGCTGCGCAAGGTCGTCTGGCCCACGCGGAACCAGCTCTCCACCTACGCCACCGTGGTGATCGTCTTCGTGGTCATCATGATCGCTCTGGTGACCGTGCTTGACTATGGGTTCACCGAAGCCGTCAAGTTCGTCTTCGGCTGACCCTCGCGGAGGGCCGTGAGTGCCCGCCGAGGGGTACGTTGAGTCGTGAAGGGCGCGTTGACGCGTGCCCGCCCCCTCGGTCGCCGTGACAGCGGCCACCGCATGTTCGACCCCACGAAGCCAGGAAGAAGCAGCCACCGTGTCTGACCCGAACCTGAACGACGCCGTCGAGCCCGCCACGGGCGACGACTCCGCGCGCGACCTCGTCGAGGCGACGGACGCCACGGCGGACGGCGTCGACCAGGCGGCAGTTGTCGACGCCGCCGAGGAAGCGACCGAGGCTGCCGAGCCGGCTGCGGACGTGGACGCGGACGAGCCCGCCGAGGCCGAGGGCGAGGCCGACACCGCCGAGTCCGCCGAGGACGCCTCCGCCGAGGCGGAGGAAGAGGAGCCGGTCGACCCGGTCGCCGCCCTCCGTGACGAACTGCGCTTCCTGCCCGGCGAGTGGTACGTCATCCACACCTACGCCGGCTACGAGAACCGCGTGAAGACCAACCTCGAGCAGCGCGCCGTCTCGCTCAACGTCGAGGACTTCATCTTCCAGGCCGAAGTGCCGCAGGAGGAGGTCGTCCAGATCAAGAACGGCGACCGCCGCACGGTGAAGCAGAACAAGCTCCCCGGCTACGTGCTGGTCCGCATGGACCTGACGAACGAGTCGTGGGGCGTCGTCCGCAACACCCCGGGCGTCACCGGCTTCGTCGGCAACGCGTACGACCCGTACCCGCTGACGCTGGACGAGATCGTGAAGATGCTCGCCCCGGAGGCGGAGGAGAAGGCCGCGAAGGCCGCCGCCACCGACGAGGAGGGCAAGCCGGTCGCGGGCGCCGGGCGCCGCGTCGAGGTCCAGGTGCTGGACTTCGAGGTCGGCGACTCCGTCACCGTCACCGACGGCCCGTTCGCGACCCTCCAGGCCACGATCAACGAGATCAACGCCGACTCCAAGAAGGTCAAGGGTCTGGTCGAGATCTTCGGCCGCGAGACCCCGGTCGAGCTCAGCTTCGACCAGATCCAGAAGAACTGACCTTCCGGCATTCCATGCCTCGGGTGGGGGCGGGCGGGCCTGCAGGGCCTGTCCGCCCCCACCGATTTCAGAGCTCGCCACGGTAGGCGCTATCGTGGTGCGGTATGCCTCCATCCGGCTGACGGGCTCGTCCGGGCCCGGCCGCGGACGGAGGCGCGAATCACTTCTCACCAGGACCCGGAGAGAACATGCCTCCCAAGAAGAAGAAGGTCGCGGGGCTGATCAAGCTCCAGATCCAGGCCGGTGCCGCCAACCCGGCTCCGCCGGTCGGCCCGGCGCTGGGTCAGCACGGCGTCAACATCATGGAGTTCTGCAAGGCCTACAACGCCGCGACCGAGTCGCAGCGCGGTTGGGTCATCCCGGTGGAGATCACGGTCTACGAGGACCGCTCCTTCACCTTCATCACCAAGACGCCGCCGGCCGCGAAGATGATCCTCAAGGCCGCCGGCATCGAGAAGGGCTCCGGCGAGCCGCACGTCAACAAGGTCGGCAAGGTCACCCGTGACCAGGTGCGCGAGATCGCCACGACCAAGATGCCGGACCTGAACGCGAACGACCTGGACCAGGCGGAGAAGATCATCGCCGGTACCGCTCGTTCCATGGGCGTCACCGTCGAGGGCTGATCCCTCCATCCGTCACCCGTGGAAGGGCCTGCGCGGCCCGCACCACGACTCCGAACCTGAGACAGCAGGAGCAGCAGTGAAGCGCAGCAAGACTCTCCGCAGCGCGGACGCCAAGGTCGACCGGGCGAAGTTCTACGCCCCGCTCGAGGCCGTCCGGCTCGCCAAGGAGACCTCCTCGGTGAAGTTCGACGCGACCGTCGAGGTCGCCATGCGTCTGGGCGTCGACCCGCGCAAGGCCGACCAGATGGTCCGCGGCACCGTGAACCTCCCGCACGGCACCGGCAAGACCGCCCGGGTCCTGGTCTTCGCGACCGGTGACCGTGCTGCGGCCGCGGAAGCCGCCGGCGCCGACATCGTCGGCTCCGACGAGCTGATCGACGAGGTCTCCAAGGGCCGTCTGGACTTCGACTCCGTCGTCGCCACCCCGGACCTGATGGGCAAGGTCGGCCGCCTCGGCCGTGTGCTCGGTCCGCGTGGCCTGATGCCGAACCCGAAGACCGGCACCGTCACCCCGGACGTCGCCAAGGCCGTCACGGAGATCAAGGGCGGCAAGATCGAGTTCCGGGTGGACAAGCACTCCAACCTCCACTTCATCATCGGCAAGACGTCGTTCGACGAGGCCAAGCTCGTGGAGAACTACGCCGCGGCGCTGGACGAGATCCACCGCCTCAAGCCGTCGGCCGCCAAGGGCCGTTACGTGAAGAAGACCACCATCAGCACCACGATGGGCCCCGGTGTCCCGGTCGACACCAACCGCACCAAGAACCTCCTCGTCGAGGAGGACCCGGCGGCCGTCTGAGCCGTCGGCCACGTGGACGCACACGGCGCCGGGCCCCGCTCTCCGTTCGGAGGGCGGGGCCCGGCGCCGTACCATGTGTGCCAACCGAACATATGAAGAAACAGTGGGGGTTGGGGATGCGCGCGTTCCGCAAGGCCGTCCTGGCGACCGTGAGCGTGGCCATGGCGGCCACGCTCACCGCCTGCACCGGCGGGGAGAAGTCGGACGACGCCGGCAAGGCGGGGGAGGAGAAGGTCTCGCAGCAGACCGACTCACGTTCCGCGATCGCGGTCATGACCGCGTCCACGCGGAAGACCAGTGAGGCGAAGTCCGCGAAGGTCTCGATGGAGATGACCCTGCCCGGCCAGGCCGGCGGCACCATGGAGATGAACGGCGTCATGGGCTGGGACCCGTACGCGATGGACATGACCATGACCGGCGGCGAACTGGCCGGCGCCGGCGGGGCGGGCGGCAGCCGGGTGATCTGGCTGGACGACGCCATGTACATGGACATGGGCGAGGCCGCTGCCGCCGACATGGAGGGCAAGCGGTGGATGAAGATCGACCTGGGCGCGGTCGCGGAGTCCGCGGAGGACCCCGAGATGGCCGAGGCCATGACCTCCGGCCTGGACAACCTGGGCCAGAGCCCGGCCCAGCAGATGGGCATGCTGCTGGACTCCCCGAACGTGAAGTTCGCCGGTGAGGAGAAGGTCGACGGCGTCGCCACCCGGCACTACACGGGTTCGCTGACGATCAAGGAGGCACTGGAGGCGAACAAGTCGCTCGAGGTGCTGGAGGAGAAGGAGCGCGAGCAGCTTCTCGACCAGCTGGAGGCCTCCGGGATCGAGGAGTACCGCATCGAGGCCTGGGTGAACGAGGAGGACCTCCCGGTGCGCATCGATGTCGGCATGGAGACCCCCGAGGGCACCGTCGACATGACGCAGAAGATGAGCGACTTCGGCGCCGACGTCTCGGTGGACGCCCCGCCGGCCTCCGAGACCGTCGACCTGATGAAGATGCTGGAGGAGCTCCAGGGAGCCGGCAGCACCGCGGGAGCCGGCACCGGCATGTGACGGACGCCGCAGAGGGCTCCGGAGCCCGTCCCCGGCGGGTTCGCCGCCCACCGGCGGGAGAGCCGGCCCGTCCGGCGGGAGAGCCGGCCCGTCCGGCGGGAGAGGCGCCCTGGCGTCTCTCCCGCCGTCTCCGGCCTGTCGCAGAGCCGATTTGCCTGTGCAGGGGGCGCCCGCGTAATCTGACGCGGAAGCCAAAGACCGCTGGTTGCGGTGCGCCCACACGAGGGCGCACGGCCGAAGGATCCGCTAGCTGCGGGCGACCCGCGTAGGTGAACTGGAAGAGCTCCCGGTCGGCGTGCGCATCGAGTGCGTGTCATCCGGTCGAGCCTCGCCCCGTGCGCCTGCGCCCGGGGCGTTTCGCATTCCCAGCCCCTTCCGCGCGGTCCTCATCACCCGGAAGGAGGCCGAGGCTCATGGCGAGGGACCAGGTCGCACCCGACAAGGTCGCAGCCGTCGAGGAGATCACGAACCGTTTTCGCGACTCCAACGCGGCGGTCGTGACCGCGTACACCGGTCTCACCGTGGCGCAGCTCAAGGACCTGCGCCGTTCTCTCGGTGAGAACGCTCAGTACCGTGTGGTGAAGAACACGCTGACCAAGATCGCGGCCAACGAGGCCGGGATCAACGAGCTCGACGAGTACTTCACGGGCTCGTCGGCCGTCGCCTTCGTGACCGGTGACCCGGTCGAGGCGGCGAAGGGTCTGCGCGACTTCGCCAAGGACCACCCCGCTCTCGTGATCAAGGGCGGCATCGTGGACGGCGGCGCGATGAGCGCCGCCGAACTCAACAAGCTCGCGGACGTCGAACCCCGCGAGGTGCTGCTCGCCAAGCTGGCCGGTGGCATGAAGGCGTCCATGGCCAAGGCCGCGGCGACCTTCCAGGCCCCGCTCACGAAGATGGTCCGCACCGCGGACGCCCTTCGCGACAAGGTCGAGCAGGGCGGTGCCGGCACGCCGGCTCCCGCCGAGGCCGACGCGGAGTAACACCTCCGCACGGTCGCAGCGGGCCCCGAGTACGCCCGCCGATATCGCAAGACAACCGGCACCCGCCGAACTAGTGGAAGGACCGCCACCATGGCGAAGCTCAGCCAGGAAGACCTGCTCGCGCAGTTCGAGGAGATGACCCTCATCGAGCTCTCCGACTTCGTGAAGAAGTTCGAGGAGAAGTTCGACGTCGAGGCCGCCGCCCCGGCCGCCGTCGCCGTCGCGGCCCCCGGCCAGGGTGGCGGCGCCGCCGAGGCCGTCGAGGAGCAGGACGAGTTCGACGTCGTCCTCACCGGCGCCGGCGACAAGAAGATCCAGGTCATCAAGGTCGTGCGCGAGCTCACCTCGCTCGGCCTGAAGGAGGCCAAGGAGCTCGTGGACGGCACCCCGAAGCCGGTCCTCGAGAAGGTCGCCAAGGACGCCGCGGAGAAGGCCAAGGAGTCCCTCGAGGGCGCCGGCGCCTCCGTCGAGGTCAAGTGACCTCACGAGTCTGCTGACTCTTTCGCGGTACGTCTGAACGTGCCGTTCCGAAGGGCGATCACCCGAACGGGTGGTCGCCCTTCGGCCGTGCCGGGACGGGTTCCTTGCCCTTCCGAAACGGGCGGGTATGGTGATCACCGCTGCCGAGGGGGCGCCGAGGGGGCCTTGACGAATGGCACGCAGCGCGCAATTCTCGGGTCGCGTCGTCACACCGATCCAGGTTCCGAGGCATGGATCGGTGACGGAGCGGGAAGCATGGTGATGCGCCGAGAGCACCCGTCGCCTCCGAGGGCCGGAGGGTGCCCCCGGCGCTGTGACAGCACAACGAGAGAGGGGGAGAGTGGCACTGCGCCGTTCTCCGGAGAACCGCTCTGGACATCAGTGGGCCGTTTGGCTACACTGACCCTTTGCGCTGCCTGTTAGATGCTCCCTGCCCGTCACCAGGGGCACCGGTATGCGCGTAGTGAGTCCGAGCCCTCGGAAGGACCCCCTCTTGGCCGCCTCGCGCAACGCCTCGACCTCCCATTCGAACACCGCCGTCGGCACCGCCCCGCTGCGAATCTCCTTTGCGAAGATCAAGGAGCCCCTCGGGGTTCCGAACCTTCTTGCGCTGCAGACCGAGAGCTTTGACTGGCTCCTCGGCAACGACGCCTGGAAGGGTCGCGTCGAGGCCGCGCTGGACAGTGGTCAGGACGTCCCCACCAAGTCCGGTCTGGAGGAGATCTTCGAGGAGATCTCCCCGATCGAGGACTTCTCCGGGTCGATGTCGCTGACCTTCCGCGATCACCGCTTCGAGCCTCCGAAGAACTCGATCGACGAGTGCAAGGAGCGCGACTTCACCTACGCCGCGCCGCTCTTCGTCACCGCCGAGTTCACCAACAACGAGACCGGCGAGATCAAGTCCCAGACGGTCTTCATGGGCGACTTCCCGCTCATGACCAACAAGGGCACCTTCGTGATCAACGGCACCGAGCGTGTCGTGGTCTCGCAGCTGGTGCGCTCGCCGGGCGTCTACTTCGACAGCTCGATCGACAAGACCTCCGACAAGGACATCTTCTCCGCCAAGATCATCCCGTCCCGGGGTGCCTGGCTGGAGATGGAGATCGACAAGCGCGACATGGTCGGCGTCCGCATCGACCGCAAGCGCAAGCAGTCGGTCACCGTGCTGCTCAAGGCGCTCGGCTGGACGAACGAGCAGATCCTCGAGGAGTTCGGCCAGTACGAGTCGATGCGCGCCACCCTGGAGAAGGACCACACCCAGGGCCAGGACGACGCGCTGCTCGACATCTACCGCAAGCTGCGTCCGGGCGAGCCCCCGACCCGCGAGGCCGCGCAGACGCTGCTGGAGAACCTCTACTTCAACCCGAAGCGCTACGACCTGGCCAAGGTCGGCCGGTACAAGATCAACAAGAAGCTGGGCGGCGACGAGCCGCTCGACTCCGGCGTGCTCACCACCGCCGACGTGATCGCCACCATCAAGTACCTGGTCAAGCTGCACGCCGGCGAGGAGGAGACGGTCTCCGCCGAGGGCGACCAGATCGTCGTCGAGACCGACGACATCGACCACTTCGGCAACCGCCGCCTGCGCAACGTCGGCGAGCTCATCCAGAACCAGGTCCGTACGGGCCTGGCCCGCATGGAGCGCGTCGTCCGCGAGCGGATGACCACCCAGGACGTCGAGGCGATCACGCCGCAGACCCTGATCAACATCCGGCCGGTCGTCGCCTCCATCAAGGAGTTCTTCGGCACCAGCCAGCTGTCCCAGTTCATGGACCAGACCAACCCGCTGTCGGGTCTGACCCACAAGCGCCGCCTGTCGGCGCTGGGCCCGGGTGGTCTGTCCCGTGAGCGGGCCGGCTTCGAGGTCCGCGACGTGCACCCGTCGCACTACGGCCGCATGTGCCCGATCGAGACCCCCGAGGGTCCGAACATCGGCCTGATCGGTTCGCTGGCCTCCTACGGCCGGGTCAACGCGTTCGGCTTCGTCGAGACCCCGTACCGCGTGGTGGAGAACGGCGTCGTCAGCGACGAGGTGCACTACCTCACCGCCGACGAGGAGGACCGCTTCGTCATCGCGCAGGCGAACGCGCCGCTGAACGAGGAGATGCGGTTCGCCGAGGACCGCGTGCTGATCCGCCGCCGCGGCGGCGAGGTCGACCTCATTCCCGGCGACGACGTGGACTACATGGACGTCTCGCCGCGCCAGATGGTGTCGGTCGCGACCGCCATGATCCCCTTCCTCGAGCACGACGACGCCAACCGCGCGCTCATGGGGTCGAACATGATGCGCCAGGCCGTGCCGCTGATCAAGGCGGAGTCGCCGCTGGTCGGCACCGGCATGGAGTACCGCTGCGCGGTCGACGCCGGCGACGTCATCAAGGCCGAGAAGGAGGGTGTCGTCCAGGAGGTCTCCGCCGACTACATCACGGTGGCCAACGACGACGGCACGTACACCACGTACCGCATCGCCAAGTTCTCCCGCTCCAACCAGGGCACCTCCTTCAACCAGAAGGTGCTCGTCGACGAGGGCGAGCGCGTCGTCGTCGACCAGGTGCTGGCCGACGGCCCGTCCACCGAGGCCGGTGAGATGGCGCTCGGCAAGAACCTGCTGGTCGCGTTCATGCCGTGGGAGGGCCACAACTACGAGGACGCGATCATCCTCTCCCAGCGTCTGGTGCAGGACGACGTCCTCTCCTCGATCCACATCGAGGAGCACGAGGTCGACGCCCGCGACACCAAGCTGGGCCCGGAGGAGATCACCCGGGACATCCCGAACGTCTCCGAGGAGGTCCTGGCCGACCTCGACGAGCGCGGCATCATCCGCATCGGCGCCGAGGTCGAGGCGGGCGACATCCTCGTCGGCAAGGTCACCCCCAAGGGTGAGACCGAGCTGACCCCGGAAGAGCGCCTGCTGCGCGCGATCTTCGGCGAGAAGGCCCGCGAGGTCCGCGACACCTCGCTGAAGGTGCCGCACGGCGAGACCGGCAAGGTCATCGGCGTCCGCGTCTTCGACCGCGAGGAGGGCGACGAGCTGCCCCCGGGCGTGAACCAGCTGGTCCGCGTCTACGTCGCGCAGAAGCGCAAGATCACCGACGGTGACAAGCTCGCCGGCCGCCACGGCAACAAGGGCGTCATCTCCAAGATCCTGCCCGTCGAGGACATGCCGTTCCTGGAGGACGGCACCCCCGTCGACATCATCCTCAACCCGCTCGGCGTCCCGTCCCGGATGAACCCGGGCCAGGTCCTGGAGATCCACCTGGGCTGGCTCGCGTCGCAGGGCTGGAAGGTCGAGGGCAGCGAGGAGTGGATGGAGCGCCTGAAGTCCATCGGTGCGGACGAGGTCGCCGCGGGCACCAACGTCGCGACCCCGGTCTTCGACGGCGCCCGCGAGGACGAGATCGCCGGTCTCTTCGAGTCCACGATCCCGAACCGCGACGGCGAGCGCATGGTCCAGCCCTCCGGCAAGGCCAACCTGTTCGACGGCCGCTCCGGCGAGCCGTTCCCGGACCCGATCTCGGTCGGGTACATGTACATCCTCAAGCTGCACCACCTGGTCGACGACAAGCTGCACGCCCGGTCCACCGGTCCGTACAGCATGATCACCCAGCAGCCGCTGGGTGGTAAGGCCCAGTTCGGCGGTCAGCGCTTCGGTGAGATGGAGGTGTGGGCGCTCGAGGCGTACGGCGCCGCGTACGCCCTCCAGGAGCTCCTGACCATCAAGTCCGACGACGTCACCGGCCGCGTGAAGGTCTACGAGGCCATCGTCAAGGGCGAGAACATCCCGGAGCCGGGCATCCCCGAGTCCTTCAAGGTGCTCATCAAGGAGATGCAGTCGCTCTGCCTCAACGTGGAGGTGCTGTCCTCGGACGGCATGTCCATCGAGATGCGTGACACCGACGAGGACGTCTTCCGCGCCGCGGAAGAGCTCGGTATCGACCTGTCCCGGCGCGAGCCGAGCAGCGTCGAAGAGGTCTGACGGGGGCCGGGGACCCGCTTCGGCGGGCCCCCGGCACCCACCCCGGACCCCCGTTCAGACCATTGATCTTTCAGACGAACCCTGAGAGGGATTGACGAGAGTGCTCGACGTCAACTTCTTCGACGAACTGCGAATTGGCCTGGCCACCGCTGACGACATCCGTCAGTGGTCGCACGGCGAGGTCAAGAAGCCGGAGACCATCAACTACCGCACCCTCAAGCCGGAGAAGGACGGGCTCTTCTGCGAGAAGATCTTCGGCCCCACCCGGGACTGGGAGTGCTACTGCGGCAAGTACAAGCGCGTCCGCTTCAAGGGCATCATCTGTGAGCGCTGCGGTGTCGAGGTCACCCGCGCCAAGGTGCGCCGCGAGCGGATGGGCCACATCGAACTGGCCGCCCCCGTCACGCACATCTGGTACTTCAAGGGCGTGCCGTCCCGGCTGGGCTACCTGCTGGACCTCGCTCCGAAGGACCTGGAGAAGGTCATCTACTTCGCCGCGTACATGATCACGTACGTGGACGAGGAGCGCCGTACGCGCGACCTGCCCTCGCTGGAGGCGCACGTCGGCGTGGAGCGCCAGCAGATCGAGCAGCGCCGTGACGCCGACCTGGAGGCCCGGGCCAAGAAGCAGGAGGCCGACCTGGCCGAGCTCGAGGCCGAGGGTGCCAAGGCGGACGTGCGCCGCAAGGTGCGCGAGGGCGCCGAGCGCGAGATGAAGCAGCTCCGCGACCGCGCGCAGCGCGAGATCGACCGCCTCGACGAGGTGTGGAACCGCTTCAAGAACCTCAAGGTGCAGGACCTCGAGGGCGACGAGCTGCTCTACCGCGAGCTGCGCGACCGCTTCGGCACCTACTTCGACGGCTCGATGGGCGCCGCCGCGCTGCAGAAGCGGCTGGAGACCTTCGACCTGGAGGAGGAGGCCGAGCGCCTCCGCGAGATCATCCGTACCGGCAAGGGCCAGAAGAAGACCCGTGCGCTGAAGCGCCTCAAGGTCGTCTCCGCCTTCCTCCAGACCAGCAACAGCCCCAAGGGCATGGTGCTGGACTGCGTCCCGGTGATCCCGCCGGACCTGCGTCCGATGGTGCAGCTGGACGGTGGCCGCTTCGCGACCTCCGACCTGAACGACCTGTACCGCCGCGTCATCAACCGGAACAACCGCCTCAAGCGGCTTCTGGACCTCGGCGCGCCCGAGATCATCGTGAACAACGAGAAGCGGATGCTGCAGGAGGCCGTCGACGCGCTGTTCGACAACGGTCGCCGCGGCCGGCCGGTCACCGGCCCGGGCAACCGTCCGCTGAAGTCGCTGTCCGACATGCTCAAGGGCAAGCAGGGCCGCTTCCGGCAGAACCTGCTCGGCAAGCGCGTCGACTACTCGGCCCGTTCCGTGATCGTCGTCGGCCCGCAGCTCAAGCTGCACCAGTGCGGTCTGCCGAAGGCCATGGCGCTGGAGCTCTTCAAGCCGTTCGTGATGAAGCGCCTGGTCGACCTGAACCACGCGCAGAACATCAAGTCGGCGAAGCGCATGGTCGAGCGCGGCCGTACGGTCGTGTACGACGTGCTGGAAGAGGTCATCGCCGAGCACCCGGTGCTGCTGAACCGTGCGCCGACGCTGCACCGCCTCGGCATCCAGGCCTTCGAGCCGCAGCTGGTCGAGGGCAAGGCCATCCAGATCCACCCGCTCGTCTGCACCGCGTTCAACGCGGACTTCGACGGCGACCAGATGGCCGTGCACCTGCCGCTGTCCGCGGAGGCGCAGGCCGAGGCCCGCATCCTGATGCTGTCCTCGAACAACATCCTCAAGCCGGCCGACGGCCGTCCGGTGACCATGCCCACCCAGGACATGGTGCTCGGGCTGTTCTTCCTCACGACCGACGAGGAGCAGCGCAAGACCATCGGCGACGACCGGTCGTTCAACTCGGTCGCCGAGGCGATCATGGCGTTCGACGCCCGCGAGCTCTCGCTCCAGGCGAAGGTCGACATCCGTTTCCCGGTCGGGACGCTGCCGCCGCGCGGCTGGACTCCGCCCACGCCGGAGGAGGGCGAGCCCGAGTACCAGCCGGGTGACAGCTTCCGGCTGCGGACGACGCTGGGCCGCGCGCTCTTCAACGAGCTGCTGCCGGAGGACTACCCGTTCGTCGACTACACGGTGGGCAAGAAGCAGCTCTCCGGGATCGTCAACGACCTGGCCGAGCGCTACCCCAAGGTGATCGTCGCGGCGGCGCTGGACAACCTCAAGTCCGCCGGTTTCCACTGGGCGACCCGTTCCGGTGTGACGGTCGCGATCTCCGACGTCGTGGTCCCGGCCGCGAAGAAGGAGATCATCGCGTCGTACGAGGCTCAGGACGAGAAGGTCCAGAAGCAGTACGAGCGCGGCCTGATCACCAAGGACGAGCGTTCCAACGAGCTGGTCTCGATCTGGACCCGGGCGACCAACGAGGTCGCCGAGGCGATGAACGAGAACTTCCCGAAGACCAACCCGATCTTCATGATGGTCGACTCGGGCGCTCGAGGAAACATGATGCAGATGCGCCAGATCGCCGGCATGCGCGGTCTGGTGTCCAACGCCAAGAACGAGACCATCCCGCGTCCGATCAAGGCGTCCTTCCGCGAGGGCCTGTCCGTGCTGGAGTACTTCATCTCCACGCACGGTGCCCGTAAGGGTCTGGCCGACACCGCGCTGCGTACCGCCGACTCGGGTTACCTGACCCGTCGTCTGGTGGACGTCTCGCAGGACGTGATCATCCGCGAGGAGGACTGCGGCACCGACCGCGGCCTCAAGCTGGAGATCGCGGCCACCGGCGAGGACGGCGTGCTGCGCAAGGCCGAGGACGTCGAGACCAGCGTGTACGCGCGTGCCCTGGCCGAGGACGTCGCGGTGGACGGCAAGGTGCTGGCCCCGGCCAACACCGACCTCGGCGACGTGCTCATCGACGAGCTCGTGCGGCACGGCGTCTCCACGGTCAAGACCCGCTCGGTCCTCACCTGCGAGTCCCAGGTCGGCACCTGCGCCATGTGCTACGGCCGCTCGCTGGCGACCGGCAAGCTGGTGGACATCGGCGAGGCCGTCGGCATCATCGCGGCCCAGTCCATCGGTGAGCCCGGCACCCAGCTCACGATGCGTACCTTCCACACCGGTGGTGTGGCCGGTGACGACATCACGCAGGGTCTGCCGCGTGTCGTCGAGCTCTTCGAGGCCCGTACGCCGAAGGGTGTCGCGCCGATCTCCGAGTCGGCCGGCCGGGTGCGGATCGAGGAGACCGAGAAGACCAAGAAGGTCGTGGTCACGCCGGACGACGGCTCCGACGAGACGTCCTACCCGGTCTCCAAGCGTGCTCGCATGAAGGTGTCCGAGGGCGACCACGTGGCCGTCGGCCAGCCGCTGACCGTCGGTGCGACCAACCCGCACGACGTGCTGCGCATCCTCGGGCAGCGCGCCGTCCAGGTCCACCTGGTCAACGAGGTGCAGAAGGTCTACAACTCGCAGGGCGTGTCGATCCACGACAAGCACATCGAGATCATCATCCGGCAGATGCTGCGCCGGGTGACGATCATCGAGTCCGGCGACGCGGAGCTGCTGCCGGGCGAGCTGGTCGAGCGGACGAAGTTCGAGGGCGAGAACCGTCGGGTCGTGACGGAAGGCGGCCACCCGGCCTCCGGCCGTCCGCAGCTGATGGGCATCACCAAGGCCTCGCTGGCCACCGAGTCGTGGCTGTCGGCGGCGTCCTTCCAGGAGACGACCAGGGTTCTGACCGACGCGGCGATCAACGCCAAGTCGGACTCCCTGATCGGCCTCAAGGAGAACGTCATCATCGGTAAGCTCATCCCGGCCGGTACGGGCCTGTCCCGCTACCGCAACATCCGGGTCGAGCCGACCGAGGAGGCCAAGGCCGCGATGTACTCGGCCGTCGGCTACGACGACATCGACTACTCGCCGTTCGGCACCGGCTCCGGCCAGGCCGTTCCGCTGGAGGACTACGACTACGGTCCGTACACCGGCTGACGGCGTCGTACGTCGCGCAGGGCGGTCACCCCTCGGGGGTGGCCGCCCTGCGGCATGTGCGGGGGGAACTGTACGCGCGGGGCCCGCGTCCTGGATGATGGTTGTCACCTCCCGTCGCACGCGTGCGGGAGGGGCCACGGGGAGGTCGGAAGATGCTGGCTGGAAACGCAGACCGGGAGCGGACGGTCGACGTGCTGCGCGCCGCCTATGCCGAGGGTCGACTGACCCGCGAGGAGCACGACCAGCGGGCCGCCCGGGCGCTTGCCGCGCGCACCGTCGAGGAGCTCCAGCTGCTCGCCGCGGACCTGCCGCAGGGGCCCGGTGGCGTGCCGGCGGTGTTCCAGCAGCCGCGCCCCTTCCCGGGGCCGTTCCCGGGGTATCCGGCGTACCGCGGCTTCGGGCCGCCCGCGTCCCCGTACCCGCCGCCCGTCCCGTACGCGCAGCCGCCCGCCAACGGCGCGGCGATCGGCTCGCTGGTGTGCGGTCTGCTCGCGCCCTTCAGCGCCGGCTTCACCGGCGTCCCCGCGGTGATCCTCGGGCACAAGGCCAGGGCGGAGATCCGGCGGACGGGGGAGCGGGGCGACGGCTGGGCCGTCGCGGGGCTGGTCCTGGGCTGGATCGGGGTCTGCTTCGTGCTGCTGATCCTCATCGGCATCGCCGCCGATTGATCGCCCGGGGGCCGCGCGGGTACTTGTTTTGACCGGTGCGGACGCGGTAGGTAGGCTCTGACCTTGTGCCTGGGGTATCCCCTGCCCTTCCTGCGCGCATCGACGCCAGGAACGGGTGACGTCGGATACCGGTGTCTGCACGCTCCTCCCGTAAGGGAAGTCCCGCTCGTGGCACGTTTTCGCAGGCGGGGGGCTGTGCAGGCCCCGACACACCCGACCGCGTGGGTCGGAGAAGTGTTCCAGGTTAGCTTTACCGAGACGGCACACAGAAAACGGAGAATCTGTGCCTACGATCCAGCAGCTGGTCCGCAAGGGCCGGCAGGACAAGGTCGAGAAGAACAAGACGCCCGCACTGGAGGGTTCGCCTCAGCGCCGCGGCGTCTGCACGCGTGTCTTCACCACCACCCCGAAGAAGCCGAACTCGGCCCTGCGCAAGGTCGCTCGTGTGCGACTGACCAGCGGGATCGAGGTCACCGCCTACATTCCGGGTGAGGGCCACAACCTGCAGGAGCACTCCATCGTGCTCGTGCGCGGCGGCCGTGTGAAGGACCTGCCGGGTGTTCGCTACAAGATCATCCGCGGCTCCCTCGACACGCAGGGCGTCAAGAACCGCAAGCAGGCTCGCAGCCGCTACGGCGCCAAGAAGGAGAAGTAAGCATGCCTCGTAAGGGCCCCGCCCCGAAGCGCCCGGTCATCATCGACCCGGTCTACGGCTCTCCTCTGGTGACCTCCCTGATCAACAAGGTGCTGCTGAACGGCAAGCGTTCCACCGCCGAGCGCATCGTCTACGGCGCCATGGAGGGTCTGCGCGAGAAGTCCGGCAACGACCCGGTCATCACGCTCAAGCGCGCGCTCGAGAACGTCAAGCCGACCCTCGAGGTCCGCTCCCGTCGTGTCGGTGGCGCCACCTACCAGGTTCCGGTCGAGGTCCGCCCCGGCCGTTCCTCCACCCTCGCGCTGCGCTGGATCGTGGGTTACTCCCGCGCCCGCCGCGAGAAGACGATGACCGAGCGTCTGATGAACGAGCTGCTCGACGCCTCCAACGGGCTCGGCGCCGCCGTGAAGAAGCGCGAGGACACCCACAAGATGGCCGAGTCCAACAAGGCCTTCGCGCACTACCGCTGGTAGTCGCAGACCCCATCGAGAGACCGAGAGAAGACTGAAGCCTTATGGCTACCACTTCACTTGACCTGGCCAAGGTCCGCAACATCGGGATCATGGCTCACATCGACGCGGGCAAGACGACCACCACCGAGCGGATCCTGTACTACACCGGCGTCAGCTACAAGATCGGTGAGGTCCACGACGGCGCTGCCACGATGGACTGGATGGCGCAGGAGCAGGAGCGCGGCATCACCATCACGTCCGCCGCGACGACCTGCCACTGGCCGCTCAACGACATCGACCACACCATCAACATCATCGACACCCCCGGGCACGTCGACTTCACCGTCGAGGTGGAGCGGTCCCTGCGCGTGCTCGACGGTGCCGTGACGGTGTTCGACGGTGTCGCCGGCGTCGAGCCGCAGTCCGAGACCGTGTGGCGTCAGGCCGACCGGTACGGCGTCCCGCGGATCTGCTTCGTCAACAAGCTGGACCGCACCGGTGCGGAGTTCCACCGCTGCGTCGACATGATCGAGAGCCGCCTGGGTGCGGTTCCGCTGGTCATGCAGCTGCCGATCGGCGCCGAGGCGGACTTCAAGGGCGTCGTCGACCTGGTGCAGATGAAGGCGCTCGTCTGGTCCGCCGAGACCAAGCTCGGCGAGGCCTACGACGTGGTCGACATCCCCGACACGCACACCGAGGCCGCCGAGGAGTGGCGCGGGAAGCTGCTCGAGGCCGTCGCGGAGAACGACGAGGAGATGATGGAGTTGTACCTGGAGGGCCAGGAGCCCACCCAGGAGCAGCTCATCGCGGCGATCCGCCGTGTCACCCTCGCCTCCACCGGCGCCGAGGGCACCATCACCGTCACCCCGGTGTTCTGCGGTACCGCGTTCAAGAACAAGGGCGTGCAGCCCCTGCTCGACGCGGTGTGCAGCTACCTGCCGTCGCCGCTGGACGTCGAGGCCATCGAGGGCCACTCCGTGAAGGACCCGGACGAGGTCCTGAAGCGGAAGCCCTCGGAGGAGGAGCCGTTCGCCGCCCTGGCGTTCAAGATCGCGAGCGACCCGCACCTGGGCAAGCTCACCTTCATCCGCGTGTACTCGGGTCGCCTGGACACCGGTACGCAGGTGCTGAACGCGCTCAAGGGCAAGAAGGAGCGCATCGGCAAGATCTACCGGATGCACTCCAACAAGCGTGAGGAGATCGAATCGGTGGGTGCCGGCGACATCGTCGCCGTCATGGGTCTGAAGCAGACCACCACCGGTGAGACGCTCTGCGACGCGTCCAACCCCGTGATCCTCGAGTCCATGGACTTCCCGGCCCCGGTGATCGAGGTCGCCATCGAGCCGAAGTCCAAGGGCGACCAGGAGAAGCTGGGCGTAGCGATCCAGCGTCTGGCCGAGGAGGACCCGTCCTTCCAGGTCAAGACGAACGAGGAGACCGGCCAGACCATCATCGCGGGTATGGGCGAGCTGCACCTCGACGTGCTGGTCGACCGTATGAAGCGCGAGTTCAAGGTCGAGGCCAACGTCGGCAAGCCGCAGGTGGCCTACCGCGAGACGCTGCGCAGGAACGTCGACAAGCACGACTACACGCACAAGAAGCAGACTGGTGGTTCCGGCCAGTTCGCGAAGGTGCAGATCCAGCTCGAGCCCCTCGAGGGCGACGGCTACGAGTTCGTCAACAAGGTCACCGGTGGCCGTATCCCGCGGGAGTACATCCCGTCCGTGGACGCGGGCTGCCAGGAGGCCATGGAGTTCGGCGTGCTGGCGGGCTACCCGCTCACCGGCGTGCGCGTCACCCTGCTCGACGGCGCGTTCCACGAGGTCGACTCCTCCGAGATGGCGTTCAAGATCGCCGGTTCGATGGCCTTCAAGGAGGCCGCACGGAAGGCCTCCCCGGCCCTCCTCGAGCCGCTGATGGCCGTCGACGTCACCACGCCCGAGGACTACATGGGCGACGTGATCGGTGACATCAACTCCCGCCGTGGACAGATCCAGTCCATGGAGGACCGGGGCAACGCCAAGCTCGTCAAGGGCCTGGTGCCGCTCTCGGAGATGTTCGGTTACGTCGGTGACCTGCGCAGCAAGACCTCCGGTCGTGCCGCGTACTCGATGCAGTTCGATTCCTACGGTGAGGTTCCCAAGAACGTCGCCGAGGAGATCATCGCGAAGGCCAAGGGCGAGTAACTCCGGTTCGCCGGCTGCACTCACCCATTAGGCTGGAGCAAAGGCATTCGGGGCATACCGTCCCAGATCCGCAGGATCTGGGACGGGCCCCGGAGCCCCGCCCAGAAGACGAAACGGTCAAGGGCGTCCCCCTCGGGGTCCTGACCGGTTCGGTACGACCACCTGAACCCCACCGCAGAGCGTGGTGGGCGTACAGCACCAGTCCACAGGAGGACCCCAGTGGCGAAGGCGAAGTTCGAGCGGACTAAGCCGCACGTCAACATCGGCACCATCGGTCACATCGACCACGGTAAGACCACTCTTACCGCGGCGATCACCAAGGTGCTGCACGACGCTTACCCGGACCTCAACGAGGCTTCGGCGTTCGAGAACATCGACAAGGCGCCCGAAGAGCGTCAGCGCGGTATCACCATCTCCATCGCGCACGTCGAGTACCAGACGGAGAACCGTCACTACGCGCACGTCGACTGCCCGGGTCACGCGGACTACATCAAGAACATGATCACCGGTGCCGCGCAGATGGACGGCGCCATCCTCGTGGTCGCCGCCACCGACGGCCCGATGCCGCAGACCAAGGAGCACGTGCTCCTGGCCCGCCAGGTCGGCGTTCCGTACATCGTGGTCGCCCTGAACAAGGCCGACATGGTGGACGACGAGGAGATCATGGAGCTCGTCGAGCTCGAGGTCCGTGAGCTGCTCTCCGAGTACGAGTTCCCGGGCGACGACGTCCCGGTCGTCAAGGTCTCGGCGCTGAAGGCGCTCGAGGGCGACAAGGAGTGGGGCGAGTCGGTCGTCAAGCTCATGCACGCCGTCGACGAGGCGATCCCGGAGCCGGAGCGCGACACCGACAAGCCGTTCCTCATGCCCATCGAGGACGTCTTCACCATCACCGGTCGCGGTACGGTCGTCACCGGCCGTATCGAGCGCGGTGTGCTCAAGGTCAACGAGAACGTCGACATCATCGGTATCAAGGAGGAGAAGACCTCCACCACCGTTACCGGTATCGAGATGTTCCGCAAGCTGCTCGACGAGGGCCAGGCCGGTGAGAACGTCGGTCTGCTCCTCCGCGGCATCAAGCGCGAGGACGTCGAGCGCGGCCAGGTCATCATCAAGCCGGGCTCGGTCACCCCGCACACGGAGTTCGAGGCGCAGGCGTACATCCTGTCGAAGGACGAGGGTGGTCGCCACACCCCGTTCTTCAACAACTACCGCCCGCAGTTCTACTTCCGTACCACGGACGTGACCGGCGTGGTGACCCTCCCCGAGGGCACCGAGATGGTCATGCCGGGCGACAACACCGAGATGAGCGTCCAGCTCATCCAGCCGGTCGCCATGGAGGAGGGCCTCAAGTTCGCCATCCGCGAGGGTGGCCGGACCGTGGGCGCCGGCCAGGTCACCAAGATCAACAAGTGACCTTCGGCTCCTGCTCCTAGTGAGCGCTTCGCCGGCTCCGGCCGGCACGGAGGGCCCGCACGACGTCTGTCGTGCGGGCCCTTCCGCACGTCGTGGTCCCGGTGGAAACGGTTCCCCGCCGGTGGAATAGTTGAGCCTTCAACCATGTTGTGGCGTGCAGAGAGCACGACCACGACCTTCGGAGGCCCCACCATGACCGTCACCGACGACCGCGCCCGGCTCACCGGCGCGTACACCCTCGACCCGGCCCACACCCGCATCGGCTTCGTCGCCCGCCACGCGATGGTGACCAAGGTGCGCGGCGCGTTCAACGACTTCACCGGCACCGCCCGTATCGACGGCGCGCACCCGGAGGAGTCCTCCGTGGAGCTGACGATCAAGGCCGAGAGCATCGACACCCGCAACGCCGACCGCGACGGCCACCTGCGCAGCAACGACTTCCTCGACATGGCGCAGTACCCCGAGATCACCTTCCGCTCCACCGGCGTGCGGCCGACCGGCGACGACACCTTCGACGTCACGGGCGACCTCACGATCAAGGGCGTCACCCGGCCGGTGACCGTCCCCTTCACCTACGAGGGCAACGCCACCGACCCCTTCGGCAACAGCCGCATCGGGCTGGAGGGCAGTACCACGATCAACCGTCAGGACTTCGGCATCACCTGGAACGCCGCCCTGGAGACCGGAGGCTTCCTGGTCAGCGACAAGATCACGCTCGAGTTCGAGGTGTCGGCCGTCCGGCAGGGCTGACACCCGCCGCCCCGGCCGTACGGGCCCCCGCCCGGTGCGCGGCCACCGGGCGGGCCGTACGCCCGGCGCCCCCGGCGTGGTGGGAGGATCGGTCCCATGGCTCTCACGCACCACGTCCCCGGAATGGTCCTGACCGAGCTGGAGTTCCACGTCCCGCTGGACCACGCGGACCCGGACGGCGAGCGCATCACCGTCTTCGCCCGCGAGGTCGCCGCGCCGGACGGGCGTGACCGGCCGTACCTGGTCTACCTCCAGGGAGGACCGGGCCAGGAGGCACCCCGCCCCACCGTCGCGCCCACCGCCCCCGGCTGGCTCGGGCGTGCGCTGCCCGAGTACCGCGTCCTGCTGCTCGACCAGCGCGGCACCGGCCTCTCCACGCCCGTCGGGAGCCTGCCGGGCATGTCGCCGCGGCAGCAGGCCGCACACCTCGCCCGCTTCCGTGCCGACGCGATCGTCCAGGACGCGGAGTGGATCCGCGCCGACCTGGACGTCGGCCGGTGGAGCCTGCTCGGGCAGTCCTTCGGCGGCTTCTGCGCCCTGCACTACCTCAGCGTGGCGCCGGAGGCGCTGCGGGAGGTCTACTTCACCGGCGGCCTGCCGCCCGTGGGGCGCCACCCCGACGAGGTGTACGCGGCGACGTACCGGGTGATGCGGGAGCGCAACGCCCGCTACTACCGGCGCTACCCGGGCGACCGCGCCCGGGTCCGCTCCCTGACGGAGCGGCTGGACGCCGGCGAGGTCGTGCTGCCGGACGGCGACCGGCTCACCGCGCGGCGCTTCCGGCAGCTCGGCCACCTGCTGGGCACCGGCGACGGCGCCGAGCGTCTTCACCACCTGCTGGAACGTGACCCCTCGTCGGCGGCGTTCCGTCACGACGTGGCTGCGGCGATGCCGTTCTCCGGCCGGAACCCGCTGTACGCGGTCGTCCACGAGTCGTCCTACGCCGACGGGCACGCCACCCGGTGGTCCGCGGAGCGGACCCTGCCCGCCGGGTACGCCGCCGACACCACGCTGTTCACCGGCGAGCACGTCTACCCGTGGATGTTCGAGGACTACCGCGAGCTGGCGCCGCTGCGGGAGGCCGCCGACCTGCTCGCCGAACACGAGTGGCCCCGGCTCTACGACCCGGACCGGCTGCGCGACTGCGACGTGCCCTGCGCGGCGGCGATCTACGCGGACGACGCGTACGTCGACCGTGCCTTCTCCGAGGAGACGGCCGCGCTGATCCCGACGCTGCGGCCCTGGCTCACCAACGAGTACGAGCACAACGGCCTGCGCGCCGACGGCGCCCGCATCCTCGACCGCCTCATCGCGCTGGCCCGCGGCCACGCGTAGGCCGCCGTGCGGCGGCTTGGCCCGCACTCCGGTCACGAGCCGGGGGCCGGTGCCGGAGATCCGCCGGGACGCTTGCCACGGGGGCGGGGCGCCGTCGCGGCGGGGGGACGGACGGGTGCGCAGCACGGCGGCGGGCACCGCGGCGACAAGCCTTGCGCCGGGGACTCCCGGGCCCCCGCCGGGCCGCTGCCTCTCGCCGGCCGCGCCGCGGTCAGGCGGAAGGGGCGCCGCCGACGAGGTAGTCGATGCGGCGGCGCAGCGGGCCCCAGCGCCGCATGTGGGCGTCGGCGCGCTCGGCCGCGCGCCGCTGCGCGCGCGGCCGCCGCGTGTAGAGCCGTTTCGCCCACGGCGAGGCCGGCTTCGCGAGCCGTACCGCACCGAAGAGGGCGACCGGCGGGATCAGCACCCCGACCAGCGCCATCCACGTCTTGCCCTTGACCAGCGCGATCAGCACGACCGCGAAGTTCGCCAGCGCGGTGAGCGCGGCCCCGAGTCTGCTCTGCTCCTCGTCGTCGCCGAGGCTGTCGACACCGAGTGGGGAGAAGCCGCTGAGCAGCAGCAGAGTCAGCGCGAAGGTGACGAGCACGACCTCGACGCTCTGCGTGCCGGCCTTGCTCCAGTACACGTCGTCCAGGTGCAGGACGAGCGCGAACTCGTCCAGGACGAGTCCCGCGCCCATCCCGAACAGCACCGCGGCCACGCCCGCGCCCCAGCCGTGCCGCCCGCCGGCGAAGGCGGTGAAGCCGCCGACGGTCATGAGCAGGATGCCGGGCACGACGTGGTGGATGTGCATGCCGCCGGGCGTGACGTTGCGGAACGGCCCGCGCCCGGCGCGGATCATCCGGGTCACCAGCCGCGTGACGGCGAAGGTGAGCACGAACGTCACCAGCGCCAGCAGCAGCGGCAGCTTGCCGGGCTCGACGATGTTGCGCATCCACCAGTCACCGGACATTCCGCCCACCTCTCCACGACCCATCTGCAGGGCACGCATACCAGCGCGGAAGGGGAAAGGCCCGGAACCGGGCCGCGCCTCCTGTGTGTGTCGGGGGGTGCGGAGGGTGCGCCGCACCGGTGCGGGACCGTGCGGTCGAGGGCCGGGTCCGAACGCCCGTGTGGGCCTCGTCACCTGCCTGGTCGGGGCCCGGCGCCGATTCGCATGGCCCCCGCCTGGTATGGCACACTGTTCCGGTTGCTCGGTTGAGTGCCGATGCTGTGCGCCTCCCGCCGGGAGGACTGGAAGCGAGTCCCGATGTACTCGTCGCCCCTCGTCAGGGGCGGAAGTACGGGAATCTTCCGGGAAGTGCAGGAGGGGCTCCGACCAGGCATCCCGGTGGGTCTCTTCCCCCGACTCCCTCCTTCATCGAGGACGTTCTCCTGTGGAGACGTACGAGGAGGGTTGCGACACGCCCGACCGCGTGGGTCGGAGCGGAGGAGCAATCGCAAGGAGCGGGAGCGGGGAGCGGACGACCTCCGGGGTTCCAGAGCGTGACGAGAAGAAGGACTACGAAGTAGCCATGGCGGGACAGAAGATCCGCATCCGGCTCAAGGCCTACGACCACGAGGTCATCGACAACTCGGCGAAGAAGATCGTCGAGACGGTGACCCGCACTGGTGCGTCGGTCGCGGGCCCGGTGCCGCTGCCCACTGAGAAGAACGTGTACTGCGTCATCAAGTCGCCGCACAAGTACAAGGACGCGCGCGAGCACTTCGAGATGCGCACCCACAAGCGCCTGATCGACATCCTCGACCCGACGCCCAAGACCGTTGACTCGCTGATGCGCCTGGACCTCCCGGCCGGCGTCGACATCGAGATCAAGCTCTGAGAGGCGCGGTAGTGATGACCAAGCAGATCAAGGGTGTCCTGGGCGAGAAGCTCGGCATGACCCAGGTCTGGGACGACAACAACCGCGTCGTGCCCGTGACCGTGGTCAAGGCCGGCCCCTGTGTCGTGACCCAGGTGCGCACCAACGACAAGGACGGCTACGACGCCGTCCAGATCGCCTTCGGCGAGATCGACCCCCGCAAGGTGAACAAGCCGCTCAAGGGTCACTTCTCGAAGGCCGACGTGACCCCGCGCCGCCACCTCGTGGAGATCCGTACCAACGACGCCGGCGCGTACACGCTGGGCCAGGAAGTCACCGCCGAGGTCTTCGACTCCGGCATCAAGGTCGACGTGACCGGCACCAGCAAGGGCAAGGGCTTCGCCGGTGGCATGAAGCGCCACGGCTTCCGCGGTGGCAAGGCCTCGCACGGTGCGCACCGCGTGCACCGCAAGCCGGGCTCCATCGGCGGCTGCGCGACTCCCGGCCGTGTCTTCAAGGGCACGCGCATGGCGGGCCGCATGGGCAACGAGCGGGTCACCACCCAGAACCTGACCGTCCACGCCGTTGACGCGGAGAAGGGCCTGCTGCTCATCAAGGGCGCAGTTCCCGGTCCGAACGGCGGCCTCGTCCTGGTCCGTACCGCGGCCAAGGGGGCTTGAGGTAATGAGCACCGTTGACATTCTTTCGCCGGCAGGCGACAAGACCGGCACCGTCGAGCTCCCCGCGGAGATCTTCGACACGCAGGTCAGCGTTCCGCTGATCCACCAGGTCGTCGTCGCGCAGCTGGCCGCGGCCCGCCAGGGCACGCACAAGACCAAGACCCGTGGCGAGGTCCGCGGCGGTGGCAAGAAGCCGTACCGCCAGAAGGGCACCGGTCGCGCCCGTCAGGGTTCGACCCGCGCGCCGCAGTTCGCCGGCGGTGGCGTCGTCCACGGCCCGCAGCCGCGTGACTACTCGCAGCGGACCCCGAAGAAGATGAAGGCCGCCGCCCTGCGCGGTGCCCTCTCCGACCGGGCCCGTCACGGCCGTGTCCACGTCGTCTCCGGCGTGGTCGAGGGCGAGGTCTCCACCAAGGCCGCCAAGACGCTGTTCGGCAAGGTCAGTGAGCGCAAGCACCTGCTCCTGGTCGCCGAGCGCGCCGACGAGGCCGCGTGGCTGTCCGCCCGCAACCTGCCCCAGGTGCACATCCTGGAGCCGGGCCAGCTGAACACGTACGACGTGCTCGTCTCCGACGACGTGGTCTTCACGAAGGCCGCCTTCGAGTCTTTCGTGGCCGGCCCGCAGAAGGCCGCTGCCGGGGCTGAGCTCGAAGGGAGCGAAGCCTGATGAGCGAGGCGACCGAGCAGACCGCCGTCACCAGCAAGACGTTCACGGACCCCCGTGACCTGCTGCTGAAGCCGGTGGTTTCGGAGAAGAGCTACGCGCTGCTGGACGAGAACAAGTACACCTTCCTCGTCGACACGCGCGCCAACAAGACCCAGATCAAGCAGGCCGTCCAGGCGGTCTTCTCGGTCAAGGTCACCGGGGTCAACACGATCAACCGGCAGGGCAAGCGCAAGCGCACCCGCACCGGTTACGGCAAGCGCGCCGACACCAAGCGCGCCATCGTGACCCTTGCCGAGGGCGACCGCATCGACATCTTCGGCGGCCCGGTCTCCTAACGGGGGCCGAACCGCCTGAAGTCCGGAATCTTCCGAGGACTGAGAAATGGGTATCCGCAAGTACAAGCCGACGACCCCGGGCCGTCGTGGCTCCAGCGTCGCCGACTTCGTCGAGATCACGCGGTCCACGCCGGAGAAGTCGCTGGTCCGCCCCCTGCACAGCAAGGGCGGCCGTAACAACGCCGGTCGTGTGACCGTCCGCCACCAGGGCGGTGGCCACAAGCGCGCCTACCGCGTGATCGACTTCCGTCGTCACGACAAGGACGGAGTGCCGGCCAAGGTCGCGCACATCGAGTACGACCCCAACCGCACCGCGCGCATCGCGCTGCTGCACTACGTGGACGGCGAGAAGCGCTACATCCTCGCCCCGGCCGGCCTCAAGCAGGGCGCCCGGATCGAGAACGGCCCCGGCGCGGACATCAAGCCGGGCAACAACATGGCGCTGCGCAACATCCCCGTCGGTACGGTCATCCACGCCATCGAGCTGCGGCCCGGCGGCGGCGCCAAGTTCGCCCGCTCCGCCGGTGCGTCCGTGCAGCTGCTGGCGAAGGAGGGCCGCATGGCCCACCTGCGCATGCCGTCCGGTGAGATCCGCCTGGTCGACGTCCGCTGCCGCGCCACCATCGGCGAGGTCGGCAACGCCGAGCAGTCGAACATCAACTGGGGCAAGGCCGGCCGTATGCGCTGGAAGGGCGTCCGCCCGACCGTCCGCGGTGTGGTCATGAACCCGATCGACCACCCGCACGGTGGTGGTGAGGGTCGTACCTCCGGTGGCCGCCACCCGGTGTCGCCGTGGGGCCAGAAGGAGGGCCGTACGCGCTCGCCGAAGAAGGCCAGCAACAAGTACATCGTCCGCCGCCGCAAGACGAACAAGAAGCGCTAGGAGGCGGGGTTTTCGATGCCGCGCAGTCTCAAGAAGGGGCCCTTCGTCGACGACCACCTGACCAAGAAGGTGGACACGCAGAACGAAGCAGGCACCAAGAACGTCATCAAGACCTGGTCCCGCCGCTCGATGATCGTCCCGGCGATGCTGGGCCACACGATCGCGGTGCACGACGGCCGTAAGCACGTCCCGGTGTTCGTCACCGAGTCGATGGTCGGCCACAAGCTCGGCGAGTTCGCCCCGACCCGCAGCTTCCGCGGCCACGTCAAGGACGACCGCAAGTCGCGGCGTCGTTGACCGGGGTGACGACCATGACTGACACCGAAGGGACAACCATGGAAGCCAGGGCCTCCGCGCGCTATGTGCGCGTCACGCCCATGAAGGCCCGCCGGGTGGTGGACCTTGTCCGTGGCATGAGTGCCACGGAGGCTCAGGCGGTCCTGCGTTTCGCCCCGCAGGCCGCCAGCGTGCCCGTGGGCAAGGTGCTCGACAGCGCCATTGCCAATGCCGCGCACAACTACGACCACACGGACGTCGACAGCCTCTTCATCTCCGAGGCCTTCGTCGACGAGGGTCCGACCCTGAAGCGGTTCCGGCCGCGCGCCCAGGGCCGCGCCTACCGGATCCGTAAGCGGACCAGCCACATCACGGTGGTCGTCAGCAGCAAGGAAGGAACCCGGTAATGGGCCAGAAGGTAAACCCGCACGGGTTCCGCCTCGGCATCACCACCGACTTCAAGTCGCGCTGGTACGCCGACAAGCTCTACAAGGACTACGTCAAGGAAGACGTCGCGATCCGCAAGATGCTCACCAAGGGCATGGAGCGGGCCGGTATCTCCAAGGTGGAGATCGAGCGCACCCGTGACCGCGTGCGCGTCGACGTCCACACCGCTCGTCCGGGCATCGTCATCGGTCGCCGCGGCGCCGAGGCCGACCGCCTCCGGGGCAACCTGGAGAAGCTGACCGGCAAGCAGATCCAGTTCAACATCCTCGAGGTGAAGAACCCGGAGACGGACGCTCAGCTGGTGGCCCAGGCCGTCGCCGAGCAGCTGTCCTCCCGCGTCTCCTTCCGCCGCGCGATGCGCAAGAGCATGCAGACCGCGATGAAGGCCGGCGCCAAGGGCATCAAGATCCAGTGCGGTGGCCGTCTCGGCGGCGCCGAGATGTCCCGCTCGGAGTTCTACCGCGAGGGCCGGGTGCCCCTGCACACCCTGCGCGCCAACGTCGACTACGGCCTGTTCGAGGCCCGTACGACCTTCGGCCGCATCGGTGTGAAGGTGTGGATCTACAAGGGTGACGTCAAGAACATCGCCGAGGTGCGCGCCGAGAACGCCGCCGCCCGTGCGGGCAACCGCCCGTCGCGCGGTGGCGGCAGCGACCGTCCCCGCCGGGGCGGCGAGCGCGGCGGCCGCGGCCGCCGGCCGCAGAGCTCGCAGCAGTCCGAGGCCCCGAAGTCGGCCGAGGCTGCGGCTCCCGCCGCTGCTGCCGCGGAGCCCACGGCTTCCGGAAAGGAGAGCTGACCCATGCTGATCCCGCGCAGGGTCAAGCACCGCAAGCAGCACCACCCGAAGCGCAAGGGCATGGCCAAGGGCGGCACCGAGGTCGCATTCGGCGAGTGGGGCATCCAGGCCGTCACCCCGGCCTACGTGACGAACCGGCAGATCGAGGCAGCTCGTATCTCCATGACCCGTCACATCAAGCGTGGTGGCAAGGTGTGGATCAACATCTACCCCGACCGCCCGCTGACCAAGAAGCCCGCCGAGACCCGCATGGGTTCCGGTAAGGGTTCGCCGGAGTGGTGGATCGCGAACGTGAAGCCCGGTCGGGTCATGTTCGAGCTGTCCTACCCGAACGAGAAGATTGCCAAGGAGGCGCTCATCCGCGCCGCCCACAAGCTTCCGATGAAGTGCCGGATCGTGCGGCGCGAGGCAGGTGAATCGTGATGGCGGCCGGAACCAAGGCGTCCGAGCTGCGTGAGCTTGGCGGCGAGGAGCTCGTCGGCAAGCTGCGCGAGGCCAAGGAAGAGCTGTTCAACCTCCGCTTCCAGGCGGCGACCGGGCAGCTCGAGAACCACGGCCGGCTGAAGGCCGTCCGCAAGGACATCGCGCGGATCTACACCCTGATGCGTGAGCGCGAGCTGGGCATCGAGACGGTGGAGAGTGCCTGATGAGCGAGACCAACGTGACTGAGAAGAACGAGCAGAAGCGCGGCTTCCGCAAGACCCGCCAGGGTCTCGTCGTCAGCGACAAGATGGACAAGACCGTCGTCGTCGCCGTCGAGGACCGCGTCAAGCACGCGCTGTACGGCAAGATCATCCGCCGTACCGAGAAGCTCAAGGCGCACGACGAGCAGAACGCCGCGGGCGTCGGCGACCGTGTCCTCCTCATGGAGACCCGGCCGCTGTCCGCCACCAAGCGCTGGCGCGTCGTCGAGATCCTCGAGAAGGCCAAGTAATTTCCCGGGGCCGTCTGGCCCCGGGAGGAGTTCCGCCAGGCTCGGCGGGGCGCGCACCGCGCGTGGGCGCCCCGCCGGGAACCGGCAGACGATCAGGAGATAGACGTGATCCAGCAGGAGTCTCGGCTTCGCGTCGCCGACAACACGGGTGCGAAGGAGATCCTCACCATCCGTGTACTCGGTGGTTCGGGCCGTCGCTACGCGGGCATCGGTGACGTCGTCGTCGCCACCGTCAAGGACGCGATCCCGGGCGGCAACGTGAAGAAGGGCGAGATCGTCAAGGCGGTCATCGTGCGCACCGTGAAGGAGCGCCGTCGCCCCGACGGTTCGTACATCCGTTTCGATGAGAACGCCGCCGTCATCCTCAAGGGTGACGGCGACCCCCGCGGCACCCGTATCTTCGGCCCCGTGGGCCGTGAGCTGCGCGAGAAGAAGTTCATGAGGATCGTCTCGCTCGCGCCGGAGGTGCTGTGAGCATGAAGATCAAGAAGGGCGACCTGGTCCAGGTCATCACCGGTAAGGACAAGGGCAAGCAGGGCAAGGTCATCGTGGCCTTCCCCCGCGAGGACCGTGTCCTGGTCGAGGGTGTCAACCGGGTCAAGAAGCACACCAAGGCCGGCCAGACCGCTCGTGGCTCGAAGACCGGCGGCATCGTGACGACCGAGGCTCCGGTCCACGTGAGCAACGTGCAGCTCGTCGTGGAGTCCGAGGGCAAGAAGGTCGTCACCCGTGTCGGATACCGCTTCGACGACGAGGGCAACAAGATCCGCGTTGCCAAGCGGACCGGTGAGGACATCTGATGACTGCCACCACCACTGCCACCGCGCCGCGTCTGAAGACGCGCTACCGCGAGGAGATCGCGGGCAAGCTGCGTGACGAGTTCACGTACGAGAACGTCATGCAGATCCCCGGTCTCACGAAGATCGTGGTCAACATGGGTGTGGGCGACGCCGCCCGCGACTCCAAGCTGATCGAGGGTGCCATCAAGGACCTCGCCACGATCACCGGCCAGAAGCCGGCCGTGACCAAGGCCCGGAAGTCCATCGCGCAGTTCAAGCTGCGCGAGGGGCAGCCGATCGGCGCCCACTCCACCCTCCGGGGCGACCGGATGTGGGAGTTCCTGGACCGCCTGCTGTCGCTCGCACTGCCGCGCATCCGCGACTTCCGCGGACTGTCGCCGAAGCAGTTCGACGGCCGAGGCAACTACACCTTCGGTCTCACGGAGCAGGTCATGTTCCACGAGATCGACCAGGACAAGATCGACCGGGTCCGGGGCATGGACATCACCGTGGTCACCACGGCGACCACCGACGAGGAGGGCCGCGCGCTGCTTCGTCACCTCGGCTTCCCGTTCAAGGAGAACTGACATGGCGAAGAAGGCCCTGATCGCCAAGGCCGGACGTAAGCCGAAGTTCGCGGTGCGCGCCTACACGCGCTGCCAGCGCTGCGGCCGCCCGCACTCCGTCTACCGCAAGTTCGGCCTGTGCCGCGTGTGCCTCCGCCAGATGGCGCACCGCGGCGAGCTGCCGGGCGTCACCAAGAGCTCCTGGTAATCGGCTCCTCGCAGTCGACCAGCCAGGACTCTCGGTAAGGAACCTGGACGTCGAGCCCCGACCCGCATCCCTTAGGGTGGAGGGTCGGGCGCCCGGCGCCCGGACACGACTTACTACGCCGTAGGTCCCCGCTCCACACCTGTCCCGCCGCGCCGCCGAGGCGCGTGCGGGGAGAAGGACGGAGCAGACAGGAAACCCCGGCGAGAGAGGCCGAAGGCCAGCACATGACCATGACCGATCCGATCGCAGACATGCTGACGCGTCTGCGAAACGCGAACTCGGCGTACCACGACACCGTCGCGATGCCGCACAGCAAGATCAAGTCGCACATCGCGGAGATCCTCCAGCAGGAGGGTTACATCACCGGCTGGAAGACCGAGGACGCCCCCGTGGGCAAGTCCCTCGTCCTCGAGCTGAAGTTCGGCCCGAACCGTGAGCGTTCGATCGCCGGCATCAAGCGGATCTCGAAGCCGGGTCTTCGGGTCTACGCAAAGTCCACCAACCTGCCGAAGGTTCTCGGCGGCCTGGGCGTGGCGATCATCTCCACGTCCCACGGTCTCCTGACCGGCCAGCAGGCGCAGAAGAAGGGTGTGGGCGGGGAAGTCCTCGCCTACGTCTGGTAACGGAAGGGAACGGAGGTAAAGCCATGTCGCGAATCGGCAAGCTCCCCATCCAGGTTCCCGCCGGTGTGGACGTCACCGTCGATGGACGCAAGGTCGACGTGAAGGGCCCGAAGGGCTCCCTCACGCACACGATCGCAGCACCCATCGAGATCGCCAAGGGCGAGGACGGCGTGCTCAGCGTCACCCGCCCGAACGACGAGAGCCGGAACAGGGCCCTGCACGGTCTGTCCCGCACGCTGGTGGCGAACATGATCACTGGCGTGACCCAGGGTTACACCAAGGCTCTCGAGATCAGCGGTGTCGGTTACCGCGTCCAGGCCAAGGGCTCCAACCTGGAGTTCTCGCTGGGCTACAGCCACCCGATCCTGATCGAGGCGCCGGACGGCATCTCGTTCAAGGTCGAGTCGCCGACCAAGTTCTCGGTCGAGGGCATCGACAAGCAGAAGGTCGGCGAGGTCGCCGCGAACATCCGCAAGCTGCGCAAGCCCGACCCGTACAAGGCCAAGGGCGTGAAGTACGCGGGCGAGGTCATCCGCCGCAAGGTCGGAAAGGCTGGTAAGTAAGCCATGGCATACGGCGTGAAGATCGCTAAGGGCGACGCCTACAAGCGCGCCGCCGCCAAGCGCCGGCACATTCGCATCCGGAAGAAGATCTCGGGTACGCCCGAGCGTCCTCGTCTGGTCGTGACGCGCTCGAACCGCCACATGGTGGCGCAGGTCATCGACGACATCAAGGGCCACACCGTGGCCTCCGCGTCGTCGCTGGACAGCTCCATCCGGACCGGCGAGGGCGACAAGAGCTCGCAGGCCCAGAAGGTCGGCGCCCTGGTCGCCGAGCGTGCGAAGGCCGCGGGTGTCGAAGCCGTCGTCTTCGACCGCGGTGGAAACAAGTACGCAGGGCGGATTGCCGCTCTGGCTGACGCCGCCCGCGAAGCCGGGCTCAAGTTCTGAGCCGGTTCCGCGGACGCGGACGGAAACGAGAGAGGTAATTCCAATGGCTGGACCCCAGCGCCGCGGTGGCGGCGCCGGTGGCGACCGCCGGGACCGCAAGGGCCGGGACGGCGGCGCCGCCGCCGAGAAGACGGCGTACGTCGAGCGCGTCGTCGCGATCAACCGAGTCGCCAAGGTTGTGAAGGGTGGTCGTCGCTTCAGCTTCACCGCGCTGGTCGTGGTGGGCGACGGTGACGGCACCGTGGGTGTCGGATACGGCAAGGCCAAGGAGGTGCCGTCTGCCATCGCCAAGGGCGTCGAGGAGGCGAAGAAGCACTTCTTCAAGGTCCCCCGCATCCAGGGCACCATCCCGCACCCGATCCAGGGTGAGGAGGCCGCGGGTGTCGTGCTGCTCAAGCCGGCGTCGCCCGGTACCGGTGTGATCGCCGGTGGCCCGGTGCGTGCCGTGCTGGAGTGCGCGGGCATCCACGACGTGCTGAGCAAGTCGCTCGGCTCGGCCAACCCGATCAACATCGTGCACGCCACGGTCGCCGCTCTGCGCGGCCTGCAGCGTCCCGAGGAGATCGCCGCCCGTCGTGGCCTGCCGCTCGAGGACGTGGCTCCCGCCGCTCTGCTGCGGGCGCGTGCCGGGGTGAATGCGTAATGGCTCGCCTGAAGATCACGCAGACGCGTTCCGTCATCGGGACCAAGCAGAACCACCGGGACACGCTGCGGACCCTCGGTCTGAAGCGTGTGAACGACGTCTCCGTCAAGGAGGCCCGTCCCGAGGTCGTCGGCATGGTGCACACCGTGCGTCACCTCGTGACGGTCGAGGAGGTCGACTGAGATGGCTGAGCCGCAGGGCGACAAGCCGCTGAAGGTCCACAACCTCCGGCCGGCCCCCGGCGCCAAGACCGCCAAGACCCGTGTCGGTCGTGGTGAGGCGTCCAAGGGCAAGACCGCGGGTCGTGGCACCAAGGGCACGAAGGCCCGCTACCAGGTTCCCGAGCGCTTCGAGGGCGGGCAGATGCCGCTGCACATGCGGCTGCCCAAGCTCCGGGGCTTCAAGAACCCGGCGCACAAGAACTTCCAGGTGGTGAACCTCGAGAAGCTCGCCGCCCTCTACCCGAAGGGTGGCGAGGTGACCGTGGCCGACCTGGTCGCCAAGGGCGCCGTGCGCAAGAACGAACTGGTGAAGGTGCTCGGCGACGGAGAGGTCTCCGTGGCGCTGCAGGTGACCGTCGACAAGGTCTCCGGCTCCGCCAAGGAGAAGATCACCGCCGCCGGTGGAACCGTCACCGAACTCGTCTGAGTTCGTTTGACCGGCTGACCGGGGGTGTCCCATGGGCATCCCCGGTCAGCTGTTGCCGGGGTCGGCCAGCGGTCGTGATGGTTCCGTCACGAGTGGTCGTTCCCCGGGCCCGTCGCCGCCGGTAAGGTGGCGTGCACTGTTGATCCGACCCCCAAGACCGTCCCTCTCGCGCGTTCGTGCCGGGAGGTCGCAGGAGGCACCGTGCTCACCGCGTTCGCCCGGGCGTTCCAGACGCCCGACCTGCGCAAGAAGCTGCTGTTCACGCTGGGCATCATCGTGCTCTTCCGCGTCGGGGCGCACGTCCCGGTACCTGGCGTCAGCTTTGAGAACGTCAACCAGTGCATGAACATGGCCGAGTCCAACAGCGGCCTGTTCGGTCTGGTGAACATGTTCAGCGGCGGTGCGTTGCTGCAGCTCACCATCTTCGCGCTCGGCATCATGCCGTACATCACTGCCAGCATCATTCTCCAGCTGCTGGTCGTGGTGATTCCCCGGCTGGAGCAGCTGAAGAAGGAAGGACAGTCCGGCCAGGCCAAGATCACGCAGTACACGCGTTACCTGACCGTGGCGCTGTCCGTCCTGCAGGCGACCGGTCTGGTCGCGACCGCCCGCAGCGGCGCGCTCTTCCCGCAGTGCCCGGTGGGCAGGGAGATCGTCCCGAACGACGGCATCTTCACCACCGTGGTGATGGTGATCTGCATGACGGCGGGTTCGGGTCTGATCATGTGGCTCGGTGAGCTCATCACCGACCGCGGCATCGGCAACGGCATGTCCATCCTGATGTTCATCTCCATCGCGGCCGGTTTCCCCGGCGCGCTGTGGGCCATCAAGCAGCAGGGCAAGCTCGCCGGCGGCTGGATCGAGTTCGGCGTCGTGATTCTCGCGGGCCTCGCGATGGTCGTCCTGGTCGTCTTCGTCGAGCAGGCGCAGCGCCGCATTCCGGTGCAGTACGCGAAGCGCATGATCGGCCGCCGTTCCTACGGCGGCACCTCGACGTACATTCCGCTGAAGGTCAACCAGGCCGGCATCATTCCTGTGATTTTCGCCTCGTCCCTGCTCTACATTCCCGCTCTGGTGGTGCAGTTCAGCAACTCCCAGGCGGGCTGGGCGGACTGGATCCAGGCCAACCTGACGCAGCAGAGTTCCCCGCTCTACATCAGCGTGTACTTCCTCCTGATCGTCTTCTTCGCCTTCTTCTACGTGGCCATCACGTTCAACCCCGAAGAAGTTGCAGACAACATGAAGAAGTATGGTGGCTTCATCCCGGGCATCCGTGCGGGACGCCCCACGGCCGAGTACCTGAGCTACGTGCTGAACCGCATCACGTGGCCCGGTTCGCTCTACCTGGGTCTGATCGCTCTGGTGCCCACCGTCGCGCTGGTCGGTTTCGGTGCTCAGCAGAACTTCCCGTTCGGTGGCACGAGCATTCTCATCATCGTCGGTGTGGGGCTCGAGACCGTGAAGCAGATCGAGAGCCAGCTGCAGCAGCGCCATTACGAAGGGTTCCTCCGCTGATGCGAATCGTCCTCGTCGGACCGCCGGGTGCGGGTAAGGGCACGCAGGCCGCGTACCTCGCCGAGAACCTGTCGATCCCGCACATCTCCACGGGCGACCTCTTCCGCGCCAACATCTCCCAGGGCACGCCGCTCGGACGGCAGGCCAAGGAGTTCATGGACGCCGGGCGCCTGGTGCCGGACGAGGTCACCGTCGGAATGGCCGAGGACCGTATGCAGCACGAGGACGCCTCCGGCGGCTTCCTGCTGGACGGTTTCCCGCGGAACATCGGCCAGGCCGAGGCGCTGGACCGCTACCTCGACACCCACGAGCTGAAGCTCGACGCGGTGCTGGACCTGGAGGTCCCCGAGGAGGAGGTCGTCAAGCGGATCGCCGGCCGGCGCATCTGCCGTACCGACTCCAGCCACGTCTTCCACGCGGAGTACGCGCCGCCGAAGGCCGACGGGGTCTGCGACAAGTGCGGCGGCGAGCTGTACCAGCGCGAGGACGACAGCGAGGCGACCGTGCGCAAGCGGCTCGCCGTGTACCACAGCGAGACCGAGCCGATCATCGACTACTACAAGGCGCAGGGTCTGGTGACCACCCTCTCCGGGCTCGGCGCCGCGGCCGAGGTCACGCAGCGGGCGATGTCCGCGCTGGGGCGCGACTAGGGTCCTGGCAGCCGTCCCCGGCCCGGGCCGCGTCCGGCTTCCCGTCGCCGTGGCCGACGGCCGCTCTCTCGGTCCCCCGGGCACCCCGCGTGCCCGGGAGCCGGCCCGGCCCCCGGGCGCCCGTGAGGTCCCGGGCGGTCTCCCGGCTTTCGGGAACGGGCGGGGACGGGGAGAATTCCACGCAGTAGCGCCCACGGGCAGGAGGCGACAGAACACCATGGTCGAGATCAAGACCCCTGAGCAGATCGCGAAGATGCGCGCCGCGGGGCTGGTCGTCGCCGCCATGCACAAGGCGTGCCGCGAAGCCGCCGTCCCCGGCGCGACGACGAAGGACCTGGACGACGTCGCCGCCAAGGTGCTCGCGGAGCACGACGCCAAGCCGAACTTCCTCGGCTACGGCGGGTTCCCCGGCAACATCTGCACCTCGGTCAACGACGTCGTCGTCCACGGCATCCCCAGTAAGGACACCGTCCTCAAGAACGGCGACCTGCTGTCCGTCGACGCCGGGGCGATCATCGACGGCTGGCACGGCGACGCCGCGATCACCGTCTTCGTCGGCGAGGGCCACGCCCCCGAACTGCACGAGCTGAGCCGGGTGACCGAGGAGTCCATGTGGGCCGGCCTCGCCGCCGTCCGCAAGGGGCACCGGCTGGCCGACATCTCCCGGGCCATCGAGGGCTACATCCGCCGCCAGCCGCGGCCGGCCTCCGGCAAGTACGGGATCATCGAGGACTACGGCGGCCACGGCATCGGCTCGCAGATGCACATGGACCCGCACCTGCTGAACTACGTCGACCGGCGTCGCCTCATCGGCCGGCACAACCCGAAGCTGGTGCCGGGCATGGCTCTGGCCATCGAGCCCATGGTCGGCCTGGGGACGCCGAAGACGCACGTGCTGTCGGACGAGTGGACCGTGCTCACCGACGACGGCACGTGGTCCAGCCACTGGGAGCACTCGATCGCGCTGACCGAGCAGGGTCCGCTGGTGCTCACCGCGCCGGACGGCGGCCGGGCCAAGCTGGCCGAGCTGGGCGTCACCGCCGCCCCCGACCCGCTCGGGTAACGGGACGGTCTCGAAGAGACGTCGTTCCCGACGCTTAACGATCTTCCTCTCGGGGGATACTTCCCCGATTCGTCTTTCCGGGTGCCGTGAAGTAGACTTGCTCGTCGGTCCGGGTGTCTTCGTGTGCCCCGGGCCACCCCAGGTAGCCGATCCCGGAAGGTGAAGCGCTCAAGCATGGCCAAAAAACAAGGGGCCATCGAGATCGAGGGCACGGTCGTCGAGTCTCTCCCGAACGCGATGTTCAAGGTGGAGCTGCAGAACGGCCACCAGGTCCTTGCGCACATCAGCGGCAAGATGCGGATGCACTACATCCGTATCCTTCCCGACGACCGGGTCGTGGTGGAGCTGTCTCCCTACGACCTGACGCGCGGGCGGATCGTCTACCGCTACAAGTAGATCTTGCAGACGCCCTGAGCCGGAATCCCCCGGTGCGGGGCGTCGGCACTGACCCGGAGAACCTCACTTTCATGAAGGTCAAGCCGAGCGTCAAGAAGATCTGCGACAAGTGCAAGGTGATCCGCCGTCACGGCCGGGTCATGGTCATCTGCGACAACCTGCGCCACAAGCAGCGCCAGGGCTGAACGCAGCCGACCCTCGCCTTCGCACCTCGCTCGCAACTCTTCGCGCGACGCAAGCGAAAAAGTACATACGCAGTCACCCGACCCCCCGCTCGCCGAGAACGCACAGCCGGTGGGGACGACACCCTCGGTCGGAGGCCGAGGACCCGGCTCGTAACTCCCCCGGGAGACCTACGGGAACGGTGCTGCGCCAGACCTCCGCAGAAATCAGGAGCCACATACATGGCACGCCTCGCAGGCGTTGACCTCCCGCGCGACAAGCGCGTCGAGGTCGCCCTCACCTACGTCTTCGGCATCGGCCGTACGCGGTCCCAGGAGACCCTGGCCGCCACCGGCGTCAGCCCGGACACCCGCGTCCGGGACCTCGCCGAGGAGGACCTGGTCAAGATCCGCGAGTACGTGGACAACAACCTCCAGGTGGAGGGTGACCTCCGCCGTGAGATCCAGGCCGACATCCGCCGCAAGGTCGAGATCGGCAGCTACCAGGGTCTGCGCCACCGTCGGGGCCTCCCGGTCCACGGCCAGCGCACGAAGACCAACGCGCGAACCCGCAAGGGCCCGCGTCGCGCGATCGCCGGCAAGAAGAAGCCGGGCAAGAAGTAGTCCACTGCGGACACGCTGACCAGCGGTCCCGCTGTCGGACCGACCACCTCCACGGGAGTGAACCTCTATGCCTCCGAAGGGCCGTACGGCCGGCGCCAAGAAGGTGCGCCGCAAGGAGAAGAAGAACGTCGCCCACGGGCACGCTCACATCAAGAGCACGTTCAACAACACCATCGTCTCGATCACCGACCCGACCGGCAACGTGATCTCCTGGGCCTCGGCCGGCCACGTCGGCTTCAAGGGCTCGCGCAAGTCCACGCCGTTCGCCGCGCAGATGGCCGCGGAGAACGCCGCGCGTCGCGCCCAGGAGCACGGCATGCGCAAGGTCGACGTCTTCGTGAAGGGTCCCGGCTCCGGCCGTGAGACCGCGATCCGCTCCCTCCAGGCCACCGGCCTCGAGGTCGGCTCCATCCAGGACGTCACCCCGACCCCGCACAACGGCTGCCGCCCGCCGAAGCGTCGCCGAGTCTGACCATCAGGAAGTAGGAGATCTAGACAATGGCGCGTTACACCGGGGCCGACTGCAAGCGTTGCCGTCGGGAGAAGCAGAAGCTCTTCCTCAAGGGAGCTAAGTGCGAGAGCGCGAAGTGCCCGATCGAGATCCGTCCTTACCCCCCGGGTGAGCACGGGCGCGGGCGCACCAAGGACTCCGAGTACCTGCTGCAGAAGCGCGAGAAGCAGAAGGCTGCTCGCATCTACGGCGTGCTGGAGAAGCAGTTCCGCGGGTACTTCAACGAGGCCAACCGCCAGCAGGGCAAGACGGGTGAGAACCTGCTGCGCATCCTCGAGACCCGCCTCGACAACGTGGTCTACCGGGCCGGCTTCGCCAAGTCCCGCGACCACGCCCGTCAGCTGGTCCGTCACGGGCACATCGAGGTGAACGGTCGCAAGACCGACATCCCCTCCGCCCGCGTCGTCCCCAGCGACATCATCCAGGTCCGCGAGTCCTCCCGGAACATGACCCCGTTCCAGGTGGCTCAGGCCGAGGCCGGCGACAAGACCGTCCCCGCGTGGCTCGAGGCCATCCCCTCGCAGCTGCGGATCCTGGTCCACTCGCTGCCCGAGCGCCCGGTGATCGACACCCAGGTGCAGGAGCAGCTGATCGTCGAGCTGTACTCGAAGTAATTCGGGTCACGCTCGGTAACGGGGCGGGCGGTACGCGGCCATTCGGCCGGTACCGCCCGTACCCTGTCAGTACGGCATCAAATAGCGGTTGCCGCAGACTGGAGGCACACACCCATGCTGATCGCTCAGCGCCCCTCACTGACCGAAGAGGTCGTCGACGAGTTCCGCTCCCGGTTCGTCATCGAGCCGCTGGAGCCGGGCTTCGGCTACACCCTCGGCAACTCCCTTCGTCGCACGCTCCTCTCCTCGATCCCCGGTGCCGCCGTGACGAGCATCCGGATCGACGGCGTCCTGCACGAGTTCACCACCGTGCCGGGGGTCAAGGAGGACGTCACCGACCTCATCCTCAACATCAAGAGCCTCGTCGTCTCCTCCGAGCACGACGAGCCGGTCGTGATGTACCTGCGCAAGCAGGGTCCGGGCGTCGTCACCGCCGCCGACATCGCGCCGCCGGCCGGTGTCGAGGTGCACAACCCCGACCTGGTGCTCGCCACGCTGAACGGCAAGGGCAAGCTCGAGATGGAGCTGACCGTCGAGCGCGGTCGCGGCTACGTCTCCGCCGTCCAGAACAAGCAGGTGGGCCAGGAGATCGGCCGCATCCCGGTCGACTCCATCTACTCGCCCGTCATGAAGGTCACCTACAAGGTCGAGGCGACCCGTGTCGAGCAGCGCACCGACTTCGACAAGCTGATCGTCGACGTCGAGACCAAGCAGGCCATGCGCCCGCGTGACGCGATGGCCTCGGCCGGCAAGACCCTGGTCGAGCTGTTCGGCCTGGCCCGCGAGCTCAACGTCGACGCCGAAGGCATCGACATGGGCCCGTCGCCGACGGACGCCGCCCTGGCGGCGGACCTCGCGCTCCCGATCGAGGAGCTCGAGCTCACCGTCCGTTCCTACAACTGCCTCAAGCGCGAGGGCATCCACTCCGTGGGCGAGCTCGTCGCGCGTTCCGAGGCGGACCTGCTCGACATCCGCAACTTCGGTGCGAAGTCGATCGACGAGGTCAAGGCGAAGCTGGCCGGCATGGGTCTGGCCCTCAAGGACAGCCCGCCCGGATTCGACCCGACCGCCGCGGCGGACGCCTTCGGCGCCGACGACGACGGCGGCGACCAGGGCTTCGTGGAGACCGAGCAGTACTGAGCCGGCCGGAAACGGCAGGCAGGCAAAGCCGAGAGCGGACCGTCCCGGCGTCCACGGACGCCGGGACCGGCCCGAGAGCGGCGAGCGGGCGGCACGCGCTGCGGCCGCCCGCAGCACGACTTCCGGCCTCCGGGCCGGGCGACCGGCCGGTTCACACCGGCCGGCTCCGGGGCGGCGGTACGCCGACCGTCCCGGGCCCGTGCGGACGGCCCGTCCGTACGGACCCCTGACACCGGTACCTGACACGGCCGGTGCAGTAACCAAGGAGAAGCACCATGCCGAAGCCCACCAAGGGTGCCCGTCTGGGCGGCAGCGCCGCGCACCAGAAGGCCATGCTGGCGAACCTCGCCACCGACCTTTTCGAGCACGGCCGCATCACCACCACCGAGGCGAAGGCCCGCCGCCTGCGCCCGGTCGCGGAGCGTCTGATCACCAAGGCGAAGAAGGGCGACCTTCACAACCGCCGCCAGGTCATGCGCACGGTCCTGGACAAGGGCGTCGTGCACACGCTCTTCACCGAGATCGGTCCCCGCTACGAGAACCGTCCGGGTGGCTACACCCGCATCACCAAGATCGGCAACCGCCGCGGCGACAACGCCCCGATGGCGGTCATCGAGCTGGTGGAGGCCCTCACCGTGCAGCAGAAGGCTGTCGGCGAGGCCGAGGCGGCGACGAAGCGGTCCGTGAAGGAGGCCGACGAGAAGAAGGCCGCCGACGCGGAGAAGGTCGACGTCACCAAGGACGAGGCTGCCGACGAGGCCGCCGAGGAGTCCAAGGACGCCTGACGCGCCCCGCCGCACGGCGAACGGGCCCGCACCCCTCGGGGTGCGGGCCCGTTCGCCGTGCGGCGGGGCCGGGGCCGGAGCCGGGGGAGTCCTCACCGTCGGCGACGGCGGCGGGCCAGACGGGTGAACGCACGCGGGGAGCGGCCGGGCGCGGGAAGCACACCGGCGACCGCGTCGGCCAGCAGCGTCCCCACGGTCTCCGCCGCGCACGCGCGGTTCGCCCCGATCCCCCCGGACGGCCCCCGCTTGATCCAGCCCACCACGTAGGTGCCCGGACGGCCGGGTACGCGGCCGCCCTCGTGCGGCACCGTTCCGGTGGCCTCGTCGAAGGGGAGCCCGGCGACCGGCCTCCCCCAGTGGCCGACCGCCCGGAGGACCGCGCCGGCGGGGAGCTCCACGTCACCGTGCGGGCCGGAGACACGGACCGCGCGCACCGCTCCGCCCGCGCCGCAGACCTCCACCGGCGCCGAGTGGAAGCGGAGGACGATGCGCCGCGCGTCCCCGGCCGGGGGCCGCGTCCAGTCCACGGTCTCGCGCGTCATGCCGCGCAGCACGCCCGCCGTGCCGTGCGTCCCGGCGGCCTCGTCGACCACCGCTCCCACCCGGGGGTCGTGGGCGTCCAGGACCAGCTCCACGCCCGGCAGGTGCCGCAGCGCGGCCAGCTCCGAACGGGTGTACGCCGCGTCCTCAGGGCCGCGTCGCCCGAGCACGACCACCTCCCGCACGCGGCTGCGCCGGAGCGCGGCCAGCGCGTGACCGGCGATCTCGGTGGCGGCCAGCTGCTCCGGTTCGGTGGCGAGGATGCGGGCGACGTCGAGCGCCACGTTGCCGTTGCCGACGACCACGACGCGCTCGGCGGACAGGTCGACGGCGTCCGGGGCCACGTCCGGGTGGCCGTTGTACCAGGAGACGAAGGTGGTCGCCGCGATGCTGCCGTCGAGGTCCTCGCCGGGGATGCCGACCCGGCGGTCGGCGGAGGCGCCCACGGCCCAGACGACCGCGTCGTGGTGGGCGGCGAGTTCGTCCGCGGTGACGTCCCGGCCGGCCTCCAGGCCCAGGTGCATCCGCACGCGGGGGTGGGTGTGGAGCCGCGCGAAGGACGCGCCGATCCTGCGGGTGGAGAGGTGGTCGGGCGCCACGCCGTACCGCACGAGGCCGCCGGCCGTGGGCAGCCGGTCGATCAGCGTGACCTCGGCGGGCGTGTGCAGCAGCAGGTCCTCCGCGGCGTACATGCCCGCCGGCCCGGTGCCGACCACGGCCACCCGCAGCGGCCCGAAGTCGGACGGCAGCGTGCGGTCGAACGTCGGCCGGCCCCAGGCGTGGAAGACGGGGCCGTGGTCGGCCGTCCCGCCGGGGGAGGCGGCGTCCGCGAAGTACGCGGCGTTGAGGTCGGCGTACTCCTGCTGCGCCGGAGGCAGCCGGTCCACGGGGAAGACCGCCTCCACCGGGCAGGCGTCCGCGCAGGCCCCGCAGTCGATGCAGGTCTGCGGGTCGATGTGCAGCATCTCGGTGCTGCCGAACGCCCGTTCCTGCGGCGTCGGGCGGATGCAGTTGACCGGGCAGACGGACACGCAGGCGGCGTCGTTGCAGCAGGTCTGGGTGATCGCGTAGGCCATGGGGTCCGCTCAGATCAGGTGGGCGCGCCGGTAGAAGACCAGCGCCGGCTTGGTGAGCAGGCCGCAGGAGGAGAGGAACTCCATCAGGCCCGAGCAGCTGGAGCGCATCATCGCCTTGTGGTGCTCGTTGGCCTTCGCCTCGCGGAGCGCCCGCTCCTCGTCGAGGCCGGCGTTCGCGTAGACGTCGGGGTGCACCATGCTGGTGACGATCACGTACGCGGCGACCGCGATGACGAAGGCGTGGATCGTGCGGCGGGTACGGCCGGCGCGCGCGAGGTGCCGGCGGGTCTCGTCCCGGGCGAACTTCATGTGCCGGGACTCCTCGACGACGTGGATGTTGTTGATGGTGCGCACGAACGGCACGACCCGTTCGTCGCGCATCCAGTCGCGCTGCATCACGTCGAGGACCTCTTCGGCGACGAGGATCGCGGCGTACGCGGCCTCGCCGAAGGCGACGGTCTTGAAGGCGCGGCCGAGTTCGACGGCGACGCGGTGCGGGCGGTAGGCGGGAGCGCGCAGTTTCTTCGCGCCGCGGGCGAACATGAGGGAGTGGCGGCACTCGTCGGCGATCTCGGTGAGTGCCCACTGCACCGTCTCGTCCGTCGGGTCCTTGGCGTAGATGTCCCGGAGCACCATCTGCTGCAGGATCATCTCGAACCATATGCCGGTGCTGGCCACCGACGCGGCCTCCTGCCGGGTCAGCTCCTTGCGCTGCGCCTCGGTCAGCTCGTTCCAGTACGGCGTCCCGTAGAGCGTGCTCCACTCGGGGCTGGCGCCGTGGAAGTCCTCGTCGAGGGGCGTCTCCCAGTCGACCTCGGTGGCCGGGTCGTAGGAGAGCCGGGCGGAGGAGTCGAGCAGCCGCTGCGCGAGGTGGTCCTCGCGGCGCCGTGCGTCGGCTCCGTTCTCCGGCCGAACGGTGCTGCCTGCCATGCTGGGCTCCCTGATGCGCGTCGTCGTGATCCGGCCCCGGCTTGTTGACGACCTGTATAGCAAGAACTTCCGGCGATGCCTACCCCCGAGTAAGGAACGGGCGTGGAGGGCCGTCACGCGCGCCGGGGCGTGGTGAGAGGATCGGGTGCGTGAGCGACGACGTGGAGCCCGGCCTCGTCCGGGTACGGCTCGACCTGAGCTACGACGGCAAGGACTTCTCCGGCTGGGCCCGCCAGAAGGGCGGGCAGCGCACCGTCCAGCAGGAGATCGAGGACGCGCTGCGCGTCGTGCTGCGCCAGGACGCCGCACCGCCGCTCACCGTCGCCGGCCGCACCGACGCGGGCGTCCACGCCCGCGGCCAGGTCGCCCACGTCGACCTTCCCGCGGACCTGTGGGCCGAGCAGGGCGGCCAGCTGCTGCGCCGCCTCGCTGGACGGCTGCCCATGGACGTCCGCGTGCACCGGGTCGCCGAGGCGCCGCCGCACTTCGACGCGCGCTTCTCCGCGATCTGGCGGCGCTACGCGTACCGCGTCTGCGACCATCCCGGGGGCGTCGACCCGCTGCGCCGCGGCCACGTGCTCTGGCACAACTGGCCCCTGGACCTCGACGCGATGAACGCCGCCGCCGACGCGCTGCTCGGCGAACACGACTTCGCCGCCTACTGCAAGAAGCGCGAGGGCGCCACCACCATCCGCACCCTCCGGCGGCTGCACTGGGTCCGGCACACCGACGGCGTCCTGGAGGCGACCGTCCTGGCGGACGCGTTCTGCCACAACATGGTCCGGTCGCTGGTCGGTGCGATGCTGTTCGTCGGCGACGGCCACCGGCCCCCCGAGTGGCCCGGAAAGGTCCTCGCGGCGGGCGTCCGCGACTCCGCCGTCCACGTCGTCCGCCCGCACGGCCTCACCCTCGAGGAGGTCGGCTACCCCGCGGATCCCGACCTCGCCGCCCGCAACGCCGCCTCCCGCAACAAGCGCACGCTGCCGGGAGCCTCCGGCTGCTGCTGACCGCAGGCGTGCGGACGGCCTCCACGAGATCCACCGCCGGTCAGCGGAGCGGCGCCGTCGCCTCGTCCAGCCGGGCGTCGAAGCGGCGCGCGTAGGCCTGGGCGTCGTCGCTCTGCCAGTACGGCCCGCCGTTGTACCGCGCGGCGAGCTCCTGCATCTGCGCACGTGTCATCTGCTCGGCCGGCACGTCCGCGAAGCCGCTCTCCGCCTTCATCTGCGCCAGGTACTCGGAGGCGATGAAGACGTTCTGCGCCGGGTCCTTGATCGCATCCTCGACGCGCGCCCGCTGGTCGTCGGTGAGGTGGTGCGGGTCGTAGCCGAGGACTTCGGCGCCGCGCCGGACCTGCACGGCGAGCGGCCCCATCGACGTCCGGTCGGCCTCCCCGGTGCCGGGCACGAGCTGCCGCACCTCGTCGGCCACGTCGTCCACCACCGCCGGCGCGCCCCCGACCTCCTGCCACGCGATGCCCGCGACCATCTCGGGCGGCAGCCCGGAGTGGTGGGCGGCGGCCCTGATCAGCACGCTGTTGGCGTCGATGTAGTCCCGGAGGGTCTCCTCCGAGTCCGAGGGCAGGAGGTAGCTGATGCCCTTCGCGTCGGGGTGTTCCCCCGCCAGTGACCGGATGCGCTCCAGCTTCTCGTTCACGACGAGCGCGTCGCTGAGGGACGGGATCGCGTCGGCCTTGACGCCGGTGCCGGGAAGCTGCGCGTGGGGGTCGTCCTCGGCCTGCCGCGTCTCCTCCCGGAGGAGGCCGAGGCTGCCCAGGATCTCGGCGGAATCGCCCGAGCCGCCGCGGAACTCGGGGAGCGAGGCGTACGCCGTCCGCAGCTCGGCGAGGCAGCGGCCCCGTGCCTCCGACTCGACGCGCTGCGCGTCCTCGTAGGCGTCGTTCGCCTGCCGGTAGTGGCGTTCGGCGTCTTCCCGGATCGCATCGACGTCGACGCCGATCTCGCCGATCCGGTCCAGCAGGCCGGAGGAGTCCCGCAGGTCCTCCCACTCCCGCATCGGGCTCTGCGCACCGGTCAGACGCGTGAGCAGGGTCGCCTCCCGTGCGACGACCTCGGCCAGCTTCCGTTCGGAGAACTCGCCGTCGTCGAAGTGGCGTTGTGCCGTCGTCACGGCCTCGGCGTAGTCGGCCAGCGCCTGCCAGGCCTTGCGGAAACCGGCGGACAGGCCGTCCACGAGCTGCTTCGCCTCGTCCAGGCGCTTCACGTACTGCTGCTGCGACGTGCTGACCCAGTCGACGCGGTCGGCCTTGAGGAAGGCGTCGTCCGTCGAGTCGGCGAGCCGGTGCAGCCGCGCGAACTCGTCGGCGTTCCGCTCGATGAGCGCCGGGTTGGCGTCGGCGAGGAACGCGACGTCGGCTCGGTGGGCCATCGCGGTCACCTGTCCTCGGGGCCGACGAGCCGCCCGGACTGCAGAATGCCGTCCAGGGCCCGCTGGGCGTCCTCGTCCGCACGGGCGTATGCGTGGCCCGTCGCCTCGAGCTTCGTCGCGAGGGCGGCCAGCAGCAGGACGGCGTCGGCGTACTGGTCGCGGGCGAACGTCGCGAACCGGTGCACGGACTCCGCCACCTCGGGATGCGACCGCGGCACCCGGCACATCGTCGCGTTCTCGCCGTCCATCCTTCCGGCGTGGAGCAGTCCCGCGACCTCGAGGAGCAGGTGTGAACTGCCGTCGATGGATGCGGCACTCGCCGAGAACCCGCCCCCGTGCGTCGTCATGCGTCTCCCCGTTCCTACCCTACGTGGCGCGCCGACCAGTGTAGGCAGCGGCCGAGCGGGGGACCCGCGGAAAGATCACCTACGGCCCGTTGTCACCGCATACGTCTCCGCCGGATCCTCACCTCAGCGTGCGTCGCCGGGCAACGTTCCACACCTCGGCTGCGCGCGCCGGGCGGCTCCATGGGAGCGGGGCGTCAGTCGGGGGGAGCGAGGAAGCCCGTGTCCAGGGGCGGGTAGGGGGCGGGGAGGCTCAGCTTGCCGCCGCGTTCGACGGAGGTGACCGCCGTGTAGCGGCTGCGGGTCGAGCCACCCGCCGCGACGACCGGTTCCGCGTCCGCGTGGGCCTGCCCGTCCTCGCGGGTGAGGAGCACGTATACGGGGACGCCCGCTGCGGCGAGGTGCGCAGTTTCGGGCCGGTGTCCGTCTCGTGGTCGGGTGGGGAAGCCCGCACGGTCAGTACGGCTGGGCGCGGTTCTCGAAGGGGGCGGCGAGGGAGGGCTTGCGGTCGGCGGGGAAGGAGACGCGGTCCGGGTCGCCGTCGGAGGTGTAGCGGGCGACGGTGCCGTCCGCGAGCTTGTCGAGCCAGGCGGTGGAGGCGAACTTCGCGTCGGGGCCGTCCGGGCCCTGCGAGCGGATGCGGGGGATCGCCGCGGGGTCGAAGTCCGAGGAGAAGGGGGACGGCGCGGGGTTGGCGCCGACCAGGTAGACCCCGGCGTGCCGGTAGTCGGTGCCGCCGGAGGAGCCCTCGACGGCGAGCCCGGCGTCGGACGGCATGGAGCCGTTGGGCAGGGCGAGGGAGTCCACGGTGACGTCGTCCGGGAGGGCGTCGGTGATGGCCTTCTGGTTGCGGGCGACGGCGCGCTGGACCTCGGAGCCGGAGACGGTGCCGAGGGTGGTGTGCCGCAGGGTGTGGTTGCCGATCTCGAAGCCGTGGTCGTGCAGCCAGCCCAGCGTGCGCTGCCCGCCGGGTTCGGCGAACGGGTCGCCGTTGACGAAGAAGGTCGCGACCGGGCGGAAGTCCGGGTGCTTCTCCGCGACGTCGCGGAGGACGGCGACGGCGGTGTCCCGCTTCGGCTTCCCGGAGGCGTCGAGCGCGAGCTGGCTGACGGTGGAGTCGTCGAAGGTGAGGACGACGGGGTGGGTGCCCGCGGGGATGTCGATGCGGCCGCCGGTCAGTGCGCGGGCCGTGACAGGGACGTAGTCCTCGCGGGCGAGGCGTTCCAGTTCCGCGCGGAAGTCCTCGGGTGTGCGGTCGTAGACGCTCTGCGGATCGTCGACGATCTGGTGGTACATCAGGACCGGTACGGCGCCGAGTTCGTCGGCGTCGACGGCGGCCGGGTCGGGCGCGGAGGAGGGGGACGGCGACGGGCTGTCCCGTTCGCCGTCGGCCGTGTCCGCCGCACCCGGCGCGCGTTCCGTTTTCCGGTCCTCCGGCCCGTCCGGTGAGGTGTTCCCGGCGCATCCCGTGAGTGTCAGGAGCGCGGCCGCGGCTGCCGCCGCGCCGAGCCGGAGTGGACGAACCATGATTGGCCTCCTGCCGCGCCAGGGAAGTATGAAGAGACGACAGTGGCATTGTTGCCGGGAGTCGAGCGGTCGAATCGTCCGAGGCGACAGCCCTGTTCAGGCTGACGTGACGTCAGACACGACCTCCCGAACGGCAGGTGATCGCGCGTGCAGACCAGTCCACCCGAAGCGGGAAGGCGCAGGAGCTTCGTCCAGGTCCTCGGCCGCAGACGTCTCGCGATCCTCGCCGTCATGCTGGTGGTGGTCGGCTGCGCGGGCCTGGCCGCCTTCGCGTTCCGCTCCGTCCCGCCCCAGATACGCGTGGCGGGTCTGGAGAACGGTGGTGTGCTGAACGGCGCGGAGACGAAGAACGGCCGCCTGGAACTGGTCGCGCAGGGCGGCACGTCGCTGGACGGCCTCACCGTCTCCCTCGACGGCGAGCCCGCGAAGACCCGCCGGGACGGCGACCGCCTCCTCGTCGAGACGCCCGGGCTGGACGACGGCGCGCACGAACTGACCGTCGCCGCCGACGGGAACCTCGGCTTCACGCAGACCACCCGGCGCTCCTTCACCGTCGACACCACCGCGCCGCGCCTGACCATCGAGAAGGCGCAGGCCGAGTCGCTGCGCGCCCCCGCGACCATCCGCGGACACGTCGAGGGCGCGCGGACGGTCACCGTCGGCGGGGCGGAGGTGAAGGTCGGCGACGACGGCGCGTTCTCCCACCGCCTGGCCGAACCCGCCCCCGAGGTCGAGGTCCGCGCGGTCGACGAGGGCGGCAACGAAACGGCCGAGAACGCCACGGTTCTCGTGCCCTACCCCGACACCCGGGCGGTGCACATCACGGCCATCGGCTGGACGTCGAAGGCCCTGCGCGATCCCATCCTGAAGATGGCCGAGGAGGGGCGGATCAACGCCGTCCAGCTCGACATCAAGGACGAGGACGGCGAGATCGGCTACGACTCGCAGGTCCCGCTGGCGCGGAAGATCGGAGCCGCCAAGGGCTACTACGACGCGAAGAAGGCCCTCCGCGCACTCCACGAGCGGGACGTGCGCGTGGTGGGCCGCATCGTCGCCTTCCGCGACCCGATCCTGGCCAAGGCGTCCTGGAAGTCCGGTGCCCGCGAGCGCGTGGTGCAGGACGCGAACGGCGCCCCGTACGGCGGGGGCGGGCACTACGGGAAGCTGTCGTTCACCAACTTCGCGAACGAGGAGGTCCGCGAGTACAACATGGACCTCGCCGTTGAGGCCGCCGAACTCGGCTTCGACGACATCCTGTACGACTACGTGCGCCGCCCCGACGGCCGGATGAGCGGCTTCACCTTCCCCGGGCTCGGCGACCGGAAGCCGACGGAGAGGATCGCCTCCTTCATGGCCGAGACCCGTGAACGGGTGCGCCCCGAGGGCGCGTTCCTCGGCGCCTGCGTCTTCGGGGTGGCGGCCACCCGCCCGACGGAGATCGCGCAGGACATCCCGGCCATGGCCGAGCACTCCGACTACATCGCGCCCATGGTCTACCCCTCGCACTGGGCGGCCGGCGAGTACGGCGTGTCGAACCCCAACGCCGACCCGTACAAGATCGTGAAGCGGTCGCTGGCGGACTTCGAGAAGCAGGCGAAGGGCAGCGGCGCCGTGATCGTGCCGTGGCTCCAGGACTTCTCGCTCGGCGTCGCCTACGGCGACGACGAGGTGGCCGCGCAGGTGAAGGCGGCCCGCGACAACGGGATGGACTCCTTCATCCTCTGGAACGCCGGAGCCCGCTACCACGCAGGGGGACTCACTCCGAGGAGGTGACGCCGGCGTCCGCACGTCCCGCACCCGAGCGCAGCCACGTGCCGAGCTGGGTGCGGGACCGGATGCCGAGCTTGCGGTAGATGCGGGTCAGCGACGCCTCGATGGTCTTGACGCTCAGGAACATCCGCGCCGCCACCTCCTGGTTGGTCGCCCCCTCGCCGACCAGGGCCGCGATGCGGGCCTCGTTGTCCGTCAGCACGCGGCGCGGCGCCGGGTCACGGTCCTCGTGGGCCCCGGCGCCCTGCCGGGGAGGAGGAGTACCTGCACCGAGCCGGTCGAGGCTGCGCCCCGCCTGCTCCGCCCACGGCCGGGCACCGCACTCGGTGAACAGCTCCAGCGCCTCCGCCACGGCGGCCCGGGCGGCGGCGTGCCGACGCCGGCGCCGTTCGACACGGGCGCGTTCCAGCAGGCAGTGTCCGCGCTCCAGCGGCTGGCCCAGCTCCTCGAACCGCCGCGCCGCGTCCCCCAGCAGCTCCAGCGCCGTGTCCGCGTCGCCGCGCGCACCACGTACGGCGGCCTCGGCGCGGTCGAGCTGTGCGGTGACCCCCACCCCGCGGGCGCGGGAACCCACGGCCGCCCGCGCGGCGCGGACCACCTCTTCGGCCCGGTCGGTCTCCCCCAGCGCCGCCAGCCCGGACGCCAGGTCGCCGTGCCAGCGCAGGGCCAGCGGCGAGCACACGCCCTGCCCGCGTTCCAGGGCCTCGATGCGCAGCAGCGTCTCCACGCCGCCCCGCACGTCGCCGCCGCGCATCCGTGCCTGGCCCAGCACATGCAGATGGCGGCCGCGGTAGATGGCGTCCCGCTCCTGCGTGGAGGCCCGCAGCCCGCTCTCCGCGTACGCCACGGCGCGTCCGACGCTGCCGCCGGCGAGTTCGGCGACGGCCGCGTCCCACCAGGCGGGCCCCGGGCTGAGCGACGCCTCCTCGGTGATCCGCACCGCGCGGTCGGCGAAGTCCAGGGCGTCCCGGCAGCGGCCCGTCCGCACCGACACCTCGGCCAGGCTGCGCAGCACGTGCACCACCTCCTCGCCCGAGCCGCGCTCCACCAGCGCCAGCATGCGCAGGAGTTCCTCGCGGGCCTCGGCCAACCGGTCCTCGAACACCGCGAAGCGGGCGGCGACGAACCGGGGGGAGGCGTGCAGCCAGCCGTTCAGCGGCGGTTCGGGCAGGCGCAGCGCGCGGTCGAGCACCGCCCGGTGGTCGTCGCGGCCCGTGATCACCGATACGGTCGCCCGGACGCCGAGTGCCATCGCCTCGGTGGTGGTGTCGCCCGCGGCACGGGCGTGCCCGGCCGCGGCGTCGGCCTCCCGCCCGCTGCGTTCGGGGCGGCCGTCGACCAGCGCCGACCACGAGATCCGCAGCCGCAGCGGGCCCATCAGCGCGGGGTCCCCGTCGGCGTCCAGCAGCGCGGCGGCGAACACCTCGTCCATCTCGGACAACCCCTGCCCGGACAGGTCCAGCAGCGCGATCCGCACCCGCGTGCGCTGGGCCCGCGAGGCGTCCGCGGCGAGCACGGCGTCGGCGGCGCGGTGCACCAGCGCGGGCAGCGCCGCCGAGGCGCCCGCCTCGGCGGCGGCGACCAGCCACTCCAGGCGGGCGCTCTGCCCGGCCGGCTCGGCGGGCGTGCGGTCGGCCGCGAGCAGGTACAGTTCGGCCGCCATCCGGTGCGAGCCCTGCCGGGCGGCGGCCTCGGCGGCGGTCACCAGCGAACGGACCAGCGCGGCGTCCGGCCCCGGCGCGGCCAGCGCGCGGTGCCGTACCCGGCCTGCGGCGTCGGGGACCACGGCGGCCAGCGCGGTGTGCACCTCCGCGCGGTGCGCCGCGCCGGCGTGCGCGGCGAGCACCGTGCCGACGGCCGGGGGCGTGAAGCGGACGGTGCCGCCCTCGGCGACGAGCAGCCCGGCCGCGGCGGCGAGCCGGACGTCGTGCTCGGCCTCGGCGCGCCCGGCGCGGCGCAGCAGGTCGACGGTGGGGTGGGTGGCGAACGCCGCGGTGAGCAGCGTCTCCCGGGCGCGGTCGGGCAGCGTGGCCAGCCGTTCGCTGATCATGTCGTGCACGCGCTGCGGCAGCGGCGCGGGCCGCCAGTGGCGGGGGATGCGGTCGGTGAACGCCCCCGCCAGGGCGAGCGCGAGGTAGGGATTGCCGCCGGAGTCGGCGTGCAGGGTGTTCGCGACGCGTGCGGGGAGGCCGTACTGCGCGAAGAGTTCGGCGAGTTCGTCGGGTGCGAGCGGGGGCAGCGGGACGACGACGGAGGCGGGGGTGGGCGTCCAGGTGGCGCTGCCGCCGTCGCCCGCGGCCAGGCCCTCCGGCCACCGGCCGGCGGTGACGGCCCGTACGCCGAGCCCGGTGAGGCGGCGGGCCGCGTAGCGCAGGGCGTCCACGGTCGGGCCGTCCAGCCACTGCGCGTCGTCGACGACGAGCAGCACCGGACGGTCGGCGGCACACCGGCCGAGCAGGCCGCGCCAGGCGAGGCGGCACACGGACTGGCCCTGTCCGCCGGCGTCGGTGGTCTGCCGGTCGCGCAGCAACACCCCGTACAGGGCGGAGCGTTGGGGCTCGGGGAGAGCGGCGAGCAGGCCGACGGGCACCTGGCCGAGGAGGTCGGCCAGGCCGGCGTACGGCAGCCAGCGTTCCGTCTCCGCGCCGGAGGCGCGCAGCACCAGTTCGCCGCGGGCGGTGGCGGAGGCCGCGACGGCTTCCAGCACGGTGGACCTGCCGATGCCGCTGGGGCCGGTCAGGACGGCACTGCCGCCCGCGGCGACGCGGGCTTCGAGCGCGGCGAGCAGGGCGGTGCGGCCCACGGGCGGGTGGTGTGGGCCGGTGTGGGTGTGGGTGGTCTGGCGGGTGGTGTGGGTGGTCTGGTGGGTGGTGTCGGCGGCGTGGTCGGTCAACGGGCTCCCCCTCCAGCACGAGCGGGACGGCGCGCTGAGGTTAACCATCCGGTTTCCGGGACTCAATGCCCGTTCATCGAAATCTTGCGCTTCGCCCGCTGCCGGGGTGTGCGGCGCCGCGCTGACCTGGAGGGGCGGGGAGGGGTTATCACCGGATGCCATCACCTGCGGGGGCGCGGGTCGGGCCGGGGACCGGCGGCCCGGCGCTTCCGGCGCGGTGTGGCGGGACGTGCGCAGGGCGCCGGCGGGCGGGGGAGCGCGCGCCGACGCCCTGCGTTCAGGGGTGGGTCACCGGGTCACGGTGTCTCGTATCCCAGGGTGTAGCTCCCGGAGCCGCTGTAGGCGTGGACCTCGTAGCGGTAGTAGCCGGAGGAGCCGTTGTACTCGATGTCCTCGTCGGGGCCGGCGCTGGTGGAGCCGGCGACGTCGGCCCAGTTCCAGCCGTTCCACTTCTGGAGGTAGAGGTCGAAGTCGGTGCCGTCGGGGCCGTCGAGGCAGGCGGTGTGGGTGCCGGCGGGGGCCTGGAAGTAGCTGCCGTCGGGCTGGATCGCGCTGCCGCCGCTGCTCAGCGTGCCGTTCTTGGTCTTGGCGTAGTCCGAGCAGGCGCCCGGTTCGGGGTCGGGGTCGGGCGGGGTGCCGTCGCCCACCACGCGCAGGAGGCGGTTGGGGGAGCCGCTGCCGGCGCCGGACACCACACCGGTCGTGGCGTTCTGCACCAGGTAGTCGCGCACCTGCTGGGGCGACCAGGACGGGTTGGCACCGACGACCAGCACCGCTGCACCCGCGACGTGCGGGGACGCCATGGACGTGCCGCTGATGGAGTTGGTGTCGGTGTCGCTGCCGATCCAGGCGGAGGTGATGTCGCTGCCCGGCGCGAAGATGTCCAGGCAGGAGCCGTAGTTGGAGAAGTACGACCGGCTGTCGTTGATGGTCGTGGCGCCGACGGTGATCGCCTCGGGCACCCGGTTCGGGGAACCCGTGCAGGCGTTCTGGCTGTTGTTGCCCGCGGCGACGGCGTAGGTGATGCCGGAGGCGATGGAGCGCTGCACCGCGTCGTCCAGGGCGGGGGAGTTGCCGCCGCCGAGGCTCATGTTGGCGACGGACGGCCCGGAGGCGTTCTGGGTGACCCAGTCGACGCCGTCGATGACGCCGGCGTTGGTGCCGCTGCCGTCGCAGCCGAGGACCTTCACGGCGACCAGGTCGGCCTCCTTGGCGACGCCGAAGTCGTCGCCCGCGGTGGTGCCGGCGACATGGGTGCCGTGGCCGTTGCAGTCGGTGTTCTGGCCGTCTCCGGTGGAGTTGTAGCCCCAGGTCGCCCGGCCGCCGAAGTCCTCGTGGGAGACGCGGATGCCGGTGTCGATGATGAAGGCGGTCACCCCGGAGGACGTGTCCGGGTAGCTGTAGCTGTCGTCCAGCGGCAGCTGCGCCTGGTCGATCCTGTCCAGGCCCCAGGACGGCGGGTTGCTCTGCGTGCCGGTGGCCTCGACACGCTGGTCGGCCTCGACGTAGGCGACGCCCGGGGCGGCGGCGATGGCGCGGGCGGCCTTCTCGTCGCCCTTCAGGGCGAACCCGTCGAGCGCGGTGGAGAAGGTGCGCGTCACCTTGCCGCCGTGCCGGTCGGTGAGCTGCTCGGCCCGGTCGACGACCGAGGGGTTGCCGTCCAGGACGACGATGTAGCGGCCCTCGACGCGGTCGGGGCTGTTCGCGGCTCGGATCTCGCCCTCGGCCGCCTGAGCGGGGGCGGCCAGGGCGCCGGCCGCGAACAGTGCGGTCAGGGACGCCGCGAGCAGCCCGCGTCTCGCGCGGGGCGGGGGTGCGGGGTGGTTTCTGTGCAGCATGCTTCCTCACTCGGATGTGTGGGGTCGGTGCCGTGCGGGGGCACGGCCCGCGAGATCGTGCTGCGTTGCCGTCGTGCGGTCGTGCGGTCGTGCGGTCGTGCGGGTGGTGCATGGGGGGTGCGGCCGGGCCCTCGTCACAGGCCCGGCCGTCCGGTCAGGGGGTGTTCCAGCCGAGGCTGTAGGAGCCCGAGCCGCTGTAGGCGTGGACGCGGTAGCGGTAGTAGCCGGAGGAGCCGCTGTAGTCGATGTCCTCGTCGGGGCCGGCGCTGGTGGAGCCGGCGACGTCGGCCCAGTTCCAGCCGTTCCACTTCTGGAGGTAGAGGTCGAAGTCGGTGCCGTCGGGGCCGTCGAGGCAGGCGGTGTGGGTGCCGGCGGGGGCCTGGAAGTAGCTGCCGTCGGGCTGGATCGCGCTGCCGCCGCTGCTCAGCGTGCCGTTCGCGCCGTTCTCGGCGGAGCATGCGGAGGTGCCGTTCACGGTGAGGGCGTAGCCGGCGCTGGTGGTGGACTCGCTGCCGTCGCCGGTGACGGTGACCGTGGCGCTCGACGAGGGCGCGTCGGCGGCGGCGGTGAGGGTCATCGTCGAGGACTCGCCGGAGGTGACGGTGGCGGGGGAGAAGCTCGCGGTGACGCCGTCGGGCAGGCCCTGTGCGGAGAGCGCCACCGTCTGTGCGCTGCCCCGGGTGGTGGCGGTCGCCACGGTGGTGGTCGCCGACGCGCCGGCCTCGAGGGTGCCGGAGGCGGGCGACAGGGAGACGCTGAAGTCGTTCGCGGACCGCTCCCCGCCGACCGTCCACATCGCGTAGGCGACGGCGTCGGCGTTGCGGTTCAGCACGGTGTCGTCGATGTTGCCGAGATCGTCGCAACTGCGGTGGTAACACGGGTCGTACGCCTGTCCGGCGGTGCCGCCCCACATGTTCGCTTCGGACTGCGTCTTGCGGCCCTCCGCCCCGGTGAACGTGCCGCCGGCCGGGATGCCGACCCGGATGAACGGTCCGTAGTCGCTCCGGCCGTCGAAGTCGGTGCCGCGGGTGGGGACGTCGATGGTGGCGAAGTACTCCTCCAGCACGTCCTCCAGGTGCGCGGAGCCGTCCGGGCCGGGCCCGGAGCCGGTGCCGTCGGAGTCGTCGCCGTCGTAGACGAAGTAGCCGCCGTTGGGCGAGCCGATCATGTCGAAGTTGTAGTAACCGGCGATCTTCTGGCGCTCGGCGGACGACAGGGTGTCCACGTAGTGCTCGGAGCCGACCAGGCCCAGCTCCTCGGCGCCCCACCATGCGAACCGCAGGTGCTTGTCCGGCTGGTGGTCCTGGCGCGCGACTTCGAGCGCGACCTCCAGGATGCCCGCCGACCCGGTGCCGTTGTCGTTGATGCCGGAACCGGCGCTCACGCTGTCCAGGTGGGCGCCCGCCATGAGTACCTGCTCCGGGTCGCCGCCCGGCCAGTCGGCTATCAGGTTGTAGCCGGTCTCGCCGAAGTAGCTGAACGTCTGGAGGGTGGTGTCGTAGCCGGCGGCGTCCAGCTTCCCGCGGACGTAGTCCACGGACGCCTTGTAACCCGGCTCGCCGTGTGCCCGGTTCCCGCCGTTGGCGTCGGCGATGCTCTGGAACTCGTTCAGGTGCGACTTGACGTTCGCGAGCGAGATGTCCGGTACGGCCGCGGTGGCCGTGACCTCCCCGGCGCCCGGCGCGGCACCGGGGGCGTCGGCCTGCGCGGCTCCTCCGGTGAATGCGGCGCCGGACACCGACAGGGCGAGAACCGCCACCGACGCGGCCACGCGTCTGAGCTTCGGCATCCCAGCCCTCCTTCCTCTCCACCCCTGCAAGGCCACGAGCAGGGGGCGGGGCCGCCGTGACCCCGTGGGTGAGCATCGGAAAGATGCGGAAGAAGTGAAATCGGGGAAAACCCTTGTCGTGCCGTGGGGTTGGCCGGGGCGTGGGTGTGGCGGGGCTGGGCGGGCGGCTTTGCCGGGCCTGGGTGTGGGTGTCCAGCCACTCCGCCACTCACGCGGCCACGCGGACTCACCAGCCGCCCCGACCACCGCCCCGCTCGCTTGCGCGCAACGCGCGGTTGGCGGGGCGGAGTTCGAGTCAGCACCGGGTGCGGGGCGACCGCACGCTTCCGGCGGCCGGGCGCGGGCTCAGCCCGCGGAGGCGTCCGCGGCGGCCTGGCGTTCGCCGCGGTCGATGAGGCGGGCGTAGCCGTAGTTGGAGCCGTCGACGGCCACCTGCTTGGCGGGCTCGTCGTCGTCGCCGGCGGGCTTGCCGTCGGTGTGGCCGGAGATGGTGAACAGGGCGTACCGGCCGAGCGAGTTGACGGTGGTGCGGCAGACGACCGTGCGGCAGTACGTGGGCACGTCGCCGCCGGAGAGGGACTCGACGTTCGGCTCGTAGCCGGACTTGACGGCGGAGGCGTCCTTCTCGGAGTCGAAGACCGCGATGCCGAGGGTGAAGGCCAGCCCGTCGCGGACGAAGGTGGCGCGGAACATCTCCCGGCAGTCGTTCTTCTCCAGCACCGGCCCGAGATCGCCCTGGGCGGAGGCGGTGCACTTCTTCGTGGAGTCGACGGCCTCGCGGGTGTACTCGCGGCCGTTGACGGTGATCGTCGCGTCCGGGAAGAGCGCGCCCGTGTCGATGGGTGCCTTGTCCTTCTCCGGGTTCTTCAGGTAGTCCTGCGGCGGAGCGGGCGGCAGCTCCTCTTCGAAGGTGGGCTCCGGCTGTGGAGGGCTCGACGGCAGGTCCTCCGGAGTGGGGAGGGACTGCGACGGCTTGTCCTCCGGGTCGCCGTTCTCGCTGACCACGGCCACCGCGACGATGCCCGCCACCGCGACCGTCGCCAGAGCGCCGCCGCCGATCATCAGCCAGCGCCGCTTGCTGGCGCGCTTGCGCTCCGACTCCTCGGCGAGGGCGGCCCAGTCCGGCGTGGATCCCCCCGAACCTCCGGAACCCCCGGCTCCGCCGCGCCCGAACGGATCACCCTGGCTGAAACTCATGCGCCGCATCCTAAGCCGTACTCCGCCGCACGCGTGCGGCGGAGTACGGCGGGGCGGAGCGAGGGCCGGTGGCCGGCCGTGGGCCCGTGGGGCGGCGGTCTACGCGGGTGAGGCGAGGGACAGGGCGAACCGCCCGCCGGGGTCCGTCCACCAGTGCCGCAGGGCGAGGCCGGCTGCGGCCAGCTCCTCGCGTACGCCCGCCTCGCGGAACTTGGCCGAGACCTCGGTGCGCAGCTCCTCCCCGGCCGCGAAGTCGACCGTCATGTCCAGGGCCGGGATCTTCGCGGTGACCGTGCTCCGCGCGCGCAGCCGCATCTCGATCCATTCGCGTTCCGCGTCCCAGACGGCGACGTGGTCGAAGTCGTCGGGGGCGAAGTCGGCGTCCAGTTCGCGGTTGAGCACGGCGAGCACGTTCCGGTTGAAGGCGGCGGTGACGCCCTGCGCGTCGTCGTAGGCGGCGACCAGGGTCGCCGGGTCCTTGACCAGGTCCGTGCCCAGCAGCAGCGCGTCCTCGTCGCCGAGGAGCGAGCGCACCATGCGGAGGAAGCCGGCGCGTTCCCCGGGCACCAGGTTGCCGAGGGTGCCGCCGAGGAAGGCGATCAGGTGCGGGCCGGGGGTGGCGGGGAGCGCGGGCGCGGTGGAGAAGTCCGCGACCAGGGCGTCCACGGTGAGGCCGGGGTGGTCGGCGAGCAGGGCCTGCCCGGCGCCGGTCAGCGCGGATTCGCTGACGTCCACCGGCACGTAGTGCAGCGGGCCGCCGCGCGCTGTGAGGGCGTCGATGAGGAGGCGGGTCTTCTCGGAGGAGCCGGAGCCCAGTTCCACCAGTGTGCGGGCTCGGGTGACGTCCGCGATCTCGGTGGCGCGGGCCTGGAGGATCTCCCGTTCGGCGCGGGTCGGGTAGTAGACGTCCAGGCGCGTGATCTCCTCGAACAGCTCGCTGCCGCGGGCGTCGTAGAACCACCGCGGCGGCAGCTCCTTGGGCTGCCGGGCGAGGCCCTGCTGCACGTCGGCGCGGAGGGCCGCGGCGGTGGCGTCCGGCGGCAGGGTGCGGGTGAGGGAGAAGGGGCTCACAGTGCGGGCTCCTGTCGCTGGGAAGGGCGGGCGTGCTGCGGGTGGACGGAGGGGTGGACCGGGCGGTCGCCGGCGTGCTCGTCGAGCGGGGTGAGGTGGACGGCGGACGGGTCGCCGGTGAGCAGATGGCGGTCGGGCACGGTCGCCCAGCGCGGGTCGTCGTCGTACGGCTCGGACGCCACGACGAGGGAGCGGTCGCCGAGGTGCAGGTACCACAGCTCGTCGCCCCACGCGGTGGCGGCGATCGTGCGGCCGTCGGTGAGGAGGAAGTTGAGCCGGGAGGCGGGGGCCGCCGCGGCGAGTTCGCGCGTGACGCCCGCGAGAGCGCCGGCGAGGGCGTCGTCGCCCGGGTCGCTCCCGGAGGACCGGAGCCGGTGCTGGATCAGTGCCCAGGCGAGCGCGGAGTCGCAGCGTGCCTCCAGGGCGAGCAGTTCGGCGGTGGGGAGGGTGGCGGCCGGGCCGGCGACGGAGGCGGGCCAGCCGTCCAGGGCGCCGTTGTGGCTGAACAGCCACGACCCGGCGGCGTACGGGGCGGCGGCCGACTCGTCGGCGACGCAGCCCTCGGTGATGTCGCGGACCGCGGCCAGCACGGCGTGCGAACGGACCACCCGGCACAGGTCCTGGAACGACGGGTCGCCCCACACCGGCCCGGAACGGCGGTAGCGGGCGGGCACCGGGTCGTCGGGCGCGTACCAGCCGGCGCCGAAACCGTCGGCGTTGACGGTCCCGTACCGCTGCCGGCGCGGGGCCCAGGACTGGCGGTACAGCGAGTGGGCGGGTGCCAGCAGCATCTCGCGCAGTGCGACCGGCGGCCCGAGATAGGCGAGGTGACGGCACATCAGGCGGTCACCTCCACGTCGTCGGCACGGGGGCTCGCGTCGCGCGCGGTGCGGAATCCGGAGAAGATCTGCCGCCGCACCGGGTGGTCCCAGTTGCGGAACGTGCCCCGGCAGGCGACGCCGTCCACGGCGAACGACCCGCCGCGCAGCACCTTGTAGTCGCCGCCGAAGAACACTTCGGAGTACTCGCGGTACGGAAACGGGCGGAAGCCCGGGTAGGGCAGGAAGTCCGACGACGTCCACTCCCACACGTCGCCCATCAACTGGCGTACGCCCAGCGGGGACGCGCCCTCGGGGTAGGCGCCCGCGGGGGCGGGACGCAGGTGTCGCTGACCGAGGTTGGCGTGCTGCGGGCCGGGGTCGGCGTCGCCCCACGGGTAGCGGCGGGACCGGCCGGTCGCCGGGTCGTGGCGGGCGGCCTTCTCCCACTCGGCCTCGGTGGGCAGCCGTCGCCCGGCCCAGCGGGCGTACGCGTCGGCCTCGTACCAGCACACGTGCAGCACGGGCTCCTCGGGCGGCACGGGTTCGGTGACGCCGAACCGGTCGCGCAGCCACTGGCCGCCCTCCCGGGACCAGAACCGCGGCGCGTACAGGCCGTGCCGCCGTACGTGCTCCCAGCCGGCCTCCGTCCACCAGCGGGGGTCGTCGTAGCCGCCGCCCTCCAGGAAGCGGGTATAGGCGGCGTTGGTCACCGGCAGGGTGTCCAGGAAGAACGCCGGAACGTTCCTGCGGTGGGCGGGGCGTTCGTTGTCCAGCGCCCAGGGCTCGGTGTCCGTGCCCATGACGAACGGACCGCCGGGGACGAGCACCTCGGGCGGGAGCAGCGCCGCGTCGGCCGGTGCCGGGGGCGGCTGGGGAGCGGTCAGCGCCGCCGGGCCGCGCCGCAGCTGGTGGGTGATCAGCATCGTCTCGTCGTGCTGCTGCTCGTGCTGGGCGATCATGCCGAACGCGAAGCCGCCGTCGAGCAGACCGGTGCCGCGCAGGGGGCTGGCCTCCAGCACGTCCAGCGCCCGGCCGCGTACCTCGGCGACGTAGGCGCGTGCCTCGGCGGGGGAGAGCAGCGGCAGGGAGGGGCGCGCGGCGCGCGGGTGCTCGAAGGCGTCGTACAGCGGGTCGATGTCGGGCCGGATGGCGTCCCGCCCGCCCACGGCGCGGAGCAGCCACTGCTCCTCCTGGTTGCCGATGTGCGCAAGGTCCCAGACCAGCGGAGACATCAACGGGGAGTGCTGCGCCGTCAGGTCGTGCTCGTCGACGCAGCTGGTCAGCCCGGTGGTGCGGGCGCGGGCCGCGAGCAGCGTCTCCAGGGCCCGGGCACGCAGCACCTCCGGGTCGTACGGGACCGTCCGGTCCTCGGCGGTCGTCATGAGCGGCTCTCCCTCGGTACGTCCGTGGTGGTGCCGACGGGGTCTGCGGGGTCTGCGGGTTCTGCGAGAACGGCGGGGCGTGCGGTGCGTGGGGCGGCCGGGGGCCGCGGGCGCCACGCGTCGAGCACGTCGTCGGCGGGGCACCGGCCCCGCTCGACGTACCGCTCGCGGAACCGGTCGACGGCCGCCAGCACCTCCGGCCCGGCGCCGAGGCGGGGCAGCGCCTCGCGGGCGGCGGCGAAGCAGGCGCGGGCGGCGGCGTGCAGCTCCGGGTCGGTGAGCCCGTACCGCGCGGCGCGCCGCCACAGCGGGTTGCGCGGCGCGGGCGACGGCCCCGCCATGTCCCCCAGCGGCTTCACCGTGCGGTAGACGCTCTCGGCGGCGGCCGGATCGTCGAACAGCGCCACGGTCACCGCCGTCGGCACGATCCAGCCGTCGTCACCGGGCTGGGCGTCGATCATCCGCAGTTCCAGGTGCCCGCGCGGCCGCACGGGCGGGAACAGCGTCGTCAGGTGGTAGTCGAGATCCTCCACGCTGGGCGGCCGCGGACCGGCTCCGCGCAGCCAGGCGCGGAACGAGTAGCCGCAGTCCGGCGGGATCTCCCACGGCTCGTCCGGCTCCGCCGCCCGGACGCACAGCACGGGGGCGTCCAGCGCGTAGGCGGTCCAGGCGGCGCGCGGGTCGCGGCCGGGGGCGGGGGCGAGGGTGCGGCCGTTGTCGATCGCCGCCCACACGGCCTGCCGGGTCGACCGCCAGCCGGTGCGCCGCCCCCGGTGCAGCGGCGAGTTGGCGAACGCGGCGACCAGAACGGCGCCCAGCAGGTGCGCCAGCAGCCAGCGGCGGGCGTAGCCGAGCGGGCCGGGCTCCTCCGTGCCCGCGTCCACGCAGACCTGCACGGACGCCGAGCTGCACATCATGGCCCGCCCGGCCGGTCCGGAGCGGTCGAAGTACGCCTCCATCGCGCGGTAGCGCGGCAGGTCCAGCACGCGCCGGGACGGTCGGTACGGATCGAGTCCGTGACCGACGAGGGCGAGGCCGTGCTCGCCCAGCCGCGCGCGTACGGCGGCCAGGTCCGTGTGGAGGGACCGGAGACAGGAGGTGAGGGAGTCCGCGGGCAGCGAGCTGAGCTCGATCTGGCCGCCGGGCTCGACGGTGAGCGCGGAGCGCAGCGGCGTGGCGCGGAGAGCGGCGTACGCGGCCTCGAACCGGGCCGGGTCGAGGGCGGTGCGGTCGAGCGGTGTGCGGTCGCCCTGCCGGCCGGGAGGCGTGCGATCGGGCGGGCGGTCGACCGGCGCGCGGGCGGGGGTCGTGGCGGCGCGCGGGTGCGGGCGTCGGGAGCCGGTGCGCCCCGGCGGAGGGGCGTGCACGTCGTGCACCAGCCATTCGAGCTCGACGCCGAGACGGCGGGGCGGGCCGGTCTTGAAGCAGATGCCCCGGATGTGGGCCGCGGCCTCGGACTCGGTGAGCGGGTCTCCACTCGGGACGGGATGCGCACGGGCCACGGGGGCTCCCCTCGCAGGTGAACGGTTCGCGGTGGCGTACGGCGTTCGTGGTGCGGGTCGCGGACGGTCACCGAACGGCGCCCGTCCTCGGTCATCGTAGGGCGGTTCCCCCTCGCCCGCGACGGCACACTTCCCGCCGCGCGGGACCGCCGATTCCGGCCCCTCCCGTCCGCCCGCCGTGTCCGCGCGTGCGTCCGGCGGGCTGGGACGTGGAGACAACCGTCCTGACAAGGCAGCGCTCAATCGTGGGGCACGGGAGACTCTCCGGGACGGTCCCCACAGCTCCGACGGGGCCAGCTCCGGGTGGCGGCCAGGCGGGTGACGGCCTCGGAGAGGATCTCCGGAGCCGTCCCGAAGTTGAGGCGGACGTGTCCGGCGCCCGGGGAGCCGAAGACGTGGCCCGGCACGACGGCGACCCGGCCCCGTTCCCGGAACGCCGCGGCCGGATCGTCGCCGAGGCCCAGCGCCGCGCAGTCCAGCCAGGCCAGGAACGTGCCCTCCGGCTCGCGCCACCGCACGTCCGGCAGCCGCTCGGCCAGCAGGTCCGCGAGCAGGGCGCGGTTCGCCGCCAGCCCGCCGAGCAGGGAGTCCAGCCAGGCTCCGCCGTCCCGCAGCGCGGCCACGTGCGCGAGGACGCCGAAGTGGGAGGCGCCGTTCTCCACCTCGGCGGGCATCCGGGCCAGGTCGTCGGACGCCGCCTCGCCGGCCACCGCGACGGCGGCCTTGAGACCGGCCAGGTTCCACGCCTTGGAGGCCGAGAACAGCGCGAAGCCGCGTTCCGCGCCCGGCACGGTCAGATAGGGGGTGAACGTCGCGCCGGCCGGGACCAGCGGGGCGTGGATCTCGTCCGCGATCACCCGCACTCCGTGCGTCTCGGCGAGCCGCGCCACGCCGGCCAGCTCGTCCGCCGTGTGCACCGTGCCGGTCGGGTTGTGCGGGCTGGACAGGAGGTACGCCGCGCTGCCCCCGCCCGTGACGGCGGTGCGGAACGCCGCATCCAGCACGTCGAGATCCAGCCGCCCGTCCGCGCCCAGCGGGGCCTCGACCAGCCGGCGCCCGAGCCGGGCCACGGTCTGGAAGAACGGCGTGTACACCGGCGGACTCAGCACCACCGCATCGCCCGGACGGGTGACCAGCCGCAGCAGCTCGGCCGCGCCCTGCATGACGTCCGGCACCAGCCGGATCCGGTCGGCCGGCACGCGCCATCCCCACCGCTTCGCGGCGAAGCCGTCCAGCGCCGCCGCATAGGGGCCCGGCCCCTCCGCGTACCCGGTGTCGCCCAGGTCCACGGCCTCGCGCAGCGCCCGCGCGATCGGCTCGGCGAGCGGCACGTCCATCTCGGCCACCCACAGGGGCAGCACGTCCGCGGGATGGGTGCGCCACTTCGTGCTCGTGCGGCGGCGCAGCTCCGTCAGGGAGCACTGCACCAGCGGGTCGGTCCGTATCGCCTCGGTGTCCGTCACGGGCCTCACGGTAAATCGGTTGGCCGTGTGGGGACAGACGGCCAGAATCGGCCGGATGGGACACGTCGAGGCGGCACATGTGGAGTACTTCCTTCCGGACGGGAGGATGCTGCTCGCCGACGCCTCGTTCCGCGTCGGCGAGGGCGCGTCGGTCGCGCTGGTCGGGGCGAACGGCGCCGGCAAGACGACCCTGCTGCGCCTGATCTCCGGCGAGCTGACCGCGCACGGCGGCACGGTCACCGTTTCGGGCGGCCTCGGCGTGATGCCGCAGTTCGTCGGGTCGGTCAGGGACGACCGGACCGTGCGGGACCTGCTGGTCTCCGTCTCCCCGCCCCGCATCCGCGCCGCCGCCCGGGCCGTGGACGAGGCGGAGCACGCGATCATGACCGTGGACGACGAGGCCGCGCAGATGGCGTACGCGCAGGCGCTCGCCGACTGGGCCGAGGCGCAGGGCTACGAGGCCGAGACGTTGTGGGACGTGTGCACCACCGCCGCGCTGGGCGTGCCGTACGAGAAGGCGCAGTGGCGCAAGGTGACCACGCTCTCCGGCGGTGAGCAGAAGCGCCTCGTCCTGGAGCTGCTGCTGCGCGGCACCGAGGAGGTGCTGCTGCTCGACGAGCCGGACAACTACCTCGACGTCCCCGGCAAACGCTGGCTGGAGGAGCAGCTCCGGGAGACCCGCAAGACGGTGCTCTTCATCTCCCACGACCGGGAGCTGCTGGCCCGCGCCGCGGACAAGATCGTCAGCGTGGAGCCCAGCCCGGCCGGCAGCGACGTGTGGGTGCACGGCGGCGGCTTCGGCACGTACCACGAGGCGCGGCGCGAGCGGTTCGCCCGCTTCGAGGAGCTGCGCCGCCGCTGGGACGAACAGCACGCGCAGCTCAAGCGGCTGGTGAACATGTACAAGCAGAAGGCGGCCTTCAACTCCGACATGGCCTCCCGGCTCCAGGCCGCCCGCACCCGGCTGCGGAAGTTCGAGGAGGCCGGCCCGCCGCAGGAGCCCCCGCGCGAGCAGGACATCCGGATGCGGCTGCGCGGCGGCCGCACCGGCGTACGCGCGGTCACCTGTGAGCAGCTGGAGCTGACCGGGCTGATGCAGCCGTTCGACCTGGAGGTCTTCTACGGCGAGCGGGTCGCCGTCCTCGGGTCGAACGGTTCCGGCAAGTCGCACTTCCTGCGGCTGCTCGCGGGGGACCCCGAGCACCCGGTCTCCCACACGGGGCGCTGGCGGCTGGGGGCCCGCGTCGTCCCGGGGCACTTCGCGCAGACCCATGCGCATCCGGAGCTTCACGGGCGCCGGCTGCGGGACATCCTGTGGGAGGAGCACGCCCGCGACCGGGGCACGGCGATGAACGCGCTGCGCCGGTACGAGCTGACGGCGCAGGCCGAGCAGCCCTTCGACAAGCTGTCCGGCGGGCAGCAGGCCCGCTTCCAGATCCTGCTGCTGGAGCTGGCGGGCACGACGGCGCTGCTGCTGGACGAGCCGACCGACAACCTGGACCTGGAGAGCGCGGAGGCCCTGCAGGAAGGGCTGGAGCGCTACGAGGGAACGGTGCTGGCCGTCACGCACGACCGCTGGTTCGCCCGCTCCTTCGACCGCTTCCTGGTCTTCGGCTCCGACGGCCGCCTGCGGGAGGCGCCGGAGCCCGTCTGGGACGAGGGACGCGTCGCACGGGCGCGGTAGGCCCGCGCGGCGAGGGCCGACGGGCGGCGTCGCAGCTCCTTCCGCCCGCGCGGACGAGGGGGTCGGAGAGGGTGTGACGGCACGCGCGGGCGACCGGCGAGGGGACCCGCCGTGGAGGGCTGCGCGGCGTACGCCGTCACCGTGTTTTGACCGCCGTTCGGCGGCCCGGTATTCTGCCAGTTCGTTGTGTGTATTGGCTTGCTCATTCTCACGTGAGGGGCTCTTACACCGGCCACACCCGCCGGTCACCGGCGACCGCACTCCCGGACTGCGTCACCGCGTGCGGTCGATGCTGTCGTGACCTGCACAGGTGGCCCTGTCAGGACCCGTCCCCACGGCCTAGCGGCCGGGGGAGACCACAGTTCACTGAAGAAGCGAAGGCCAATACCGTGCGTACGTACAGCCCCAAGCCCGGCGACGTTCAGCGCCAGTGGCACGTCATCGACGCGCAGGACGTCGTCCTGGGCCGGCTCGCCACTCAGGCCGCCACCCTTCTGAGGGGTAAGCACAAGCCGGTTTACGCGCCCCACGTCGACACTGGTGACTTCGTCATCGTCATCAACGCCGACAAGGTGCACCTGTCCGGCAACAAGCGGACCCAGAAGATGGCCTACCGCCACTCCGGCTACCCGGGCGGTCTGCGGTCCGTCCGCTACGACGAGCTGCTGGAGAAGAGCCCCGAGAAGGCCGTCGAGAAGGCCGTCAAGGGCATGCTCCCGAAGAACACCCTGGGCCGCCAGATGCTCTCGAAGCTGAAGGTCTACGCGGGTGACCAGCACCCGCACGCGGCCCAGCAGCCCGTTCCGTTCGAGATCAGCCAGGTCGCGCAGTAAGTCCGGCCACCCCTTACGACGAAGAGAATCTGAGGAGAATCGTGGCCGAGACCACCCCTGAGGCCCCTGTCGAGGACGTGCAGGAGTACACCACCGAGACCCCCGAGGCCCCGGCGGAGTACACCTCCGAGTCCCTGGCGTCCAGCTTCGGCGAGCCGCAGCCGGCCGCCGGCACCGGCCGCCGCAAGAACGCCATCGCCCGCGTCCGGATCATCCCGGGCAGCGGCAAGTGGAAGATCAACGGTCGCACCCTCGAGGGCTACTTCCCCAACAAGGTGCACCAGCAGGAAGTCAACGAGCCCTTCAAGGTGCTCGAGCTCGACGACCGCTACGACGTCGTGGCCCGCATCGCGGGCGGCGGCATCTCCGGTCAGGCCGGTGCGCTGCGCCTCGGCGTGGCCCGTGCCCTCAACGAGGCGGACGTGGACAACAACCGCGGCCCGCTCAAGAAGGCCGGCTTCCTGACCCGTGACGCCCGCGCCGTCGAGCGCAAGAAGGCCGGTCTGAAGAAGGCCCGTAAGGGCACGCAGTACAGCAAGCGCTGACGCCCGCGCTGGCTGGAGCCGCCCTGCAGACGCCCCGTCGGCACCTCGGTGCCGACGGGGCGTCCGTCGTACGGGCGTACGGCCGGGGCGTGGGACGGAGGCGTACGGGGCGGACATCGGACATCGGTGGCGGAGCGGCGAGGCTCCGGCACCGCGAACGCGGAGGAACACACGTGGGACGACTCTTCGGTACGGACGGGGTGCGCGGCGTCGCCAACGAGGACCTGACGGCCGAGATGGCACTCGGCCTGTCGGTCGCGGCGGCGCACGTGCTCGCCGAGGCGGGGACGTTCGAGGGGCACCGCCCGGTGGCGGTGGTCGGACGGGACCCGCGTGCGTCCGGGGAGTTCCTGGAGGCCGCCGTGGTGGCCGGGCTGGCCAGCGCCGGCGTCGACGTGCTGCGGGTCGGCGTGCTGCCGACGCCCGCGGTCGCCTACCTCACCGGCTCGCTCGGCGCGGACCTCGGCGTGATGCTCTCCGCCAGCCACAACCCGATGCCGGACAACGGCGTCAAGTTCTTCGCGCGCGGCGGTCACAAGCTCGCGGACGAGCTCGAGGACCGTATCGAGACGAAGTACCGCGAGCACGCCTCCGGTGAGCCGTGGGACCGTCCCACCGGGGCCGGCGTGGGCCGCGTCCGCGACTACGACGAGGGCTTCGACAACTACGTCGCCCACCTCGTCGGCGTCCTCCCCAACCGCCTCGACGGCCTCAAGGTCGTCATCGACGGCGCGCACGGCGCGGCCGCCCGCGTCTCGCCCGAGGCGTTCGCCCGGGCCGGGGCGGAGGTCGTCGTCACGCTCGGCACCGAGCCCGACGGCCTCAACATCAACGACGAGTGCGGCTCCACGCACCTGGACGGCCTGCGTGCCGCCGTCGCCGCGCACGGCGCGGACCTGGGCGTCGCGCACGACGGAGACGCCGACCGCTGCCTGGCCGTCGACGCCGACGGCAACGAGATCGACGGCGACCAGATCCTCGCCGTCCTCGGCCTCGCCATGAAGGAGGCCGGCACCCTGCGCGGCGGGACCGTGGTCGCCACCGTCATGTCCAACCTCGGCTTCAAGCTGGCGATGAAGCGGGAGGGCGTCGAGCTCGTCCAGACCGCCGTCGGCGACCGCTACGTGCTGGAGGAGATGAAGCGGAACGGCTTCTCGCTGGGCGGCGAGCAGTCCGGCCACGTCATCGTCCTGGACCACGCCACCACCGGCGACGGCACGCTGACCGGCCTGCTGCTGGCCGCCCGCGTCGCGGCCACCGGCCGTACGCTGACCGACCTCGCGTCCGTCATGGAACGGCTCCCGCAGGTGCTGGTCAACGTGCGGGACGTGGACAAGTCCCGCGTCGGCACGTCGGCCGAGCTCGCGACGGCCGTCCAGGAGGCCGAGCGCGAGCTGGGCGAGACCGGGCGCGTGCTGCTGCGGTCCTCCGGCACGGAGCCGCTGGTGCGCGTCATGGTCGAGGCTCCCGAGCTGGACGTCGCCCGCGACGTCGCCGACCGTCTCGCCGACGCCGTCAAGCGCTCCCTCGGCTGACGTGTCCGGCTGACGTCTCCGCCTGGCGCCTTGCTCGCCGACGCCCCACGTGCGGAGCGCGGCGCCTCGACACTCCGACACCCCCTTCCCGCTCGGCGGGAAGGGGGTGTCGGTCGTCCTGCGGCCCTTGCCGTCCAGCCCGGCGAAGCGGCCCCGTCGCGGGATCGGTGCGCGCCCCGGCCCCCAGTGCCGTGACCGGAAAGGTTCACCGGCTCGCGATGCCTGGCACGGCACCTGACCCCCGTGGCCCTTCGGGCACGGGGGTGCCCCACCGTTGTCGCCTCGCGCGAGTACGGACGGGTACGAGCTGCGGTCCTCCGCCTTGCGATGCGTCCCCACGGTCCTGGCGGACCTGGGCAGACCCCCCTGCACCGGACGCCGCGAGTCTCCCGGCAGACCTTCCTGGCCACAGCACCAGACGGCGGCCCTGGAGTGCCCGCGACGGCGGCACCTCGCCCGCCCGCGCCGTGTGCCGCCGCGAGGCGAAGACGCTGTCCGCCGGCCGCTCCCCGCTGCGGGCCGGATGTTCGTCTGCGGCGCCCGGCCGGAGCGGGAAGGGGCCCCGGCTCGTCGCCCCCGCCCGGGGCGTGCGCAAAGGTCGGGCAAATCCGGCTTCGATGAGAAATGTCAGTGGCAGGAGTCACAGTTGTGGAGAGTGGGTGCCACCCGGGCGCCCACGGAGCACAAGGGACCACGCCATGAGTTACGCGATCCAGGCCGAGGGCCTGGCCAAGCGGTTCAAGGAGACGGAGGCGCTCGCCGGTGTGGACCTGGCGGCCCGCACCGGGACGGTGCTCGGCCTGCTGGGCCCCAACGGCGCCGGAAAGACGACCGCCGTCCGCATCTTCGCGACACTGCTCCGCCCCGACGCCGGCCGGGCCACGGTCGCCGGCCACGACGTGGTGCGCGAGGCCGGCCTCGTCCGCTCGCTCGTCGGACTCACCGGCCAGTACGCCGCCGTCGACGAGAACCTCACGGGCACGGAGAACCTGCTCCTCATCGGCCGCCTCCTCGGCATATCGCGGCGTGAGGCGAAGGCGCGGGCCGCCGAGCTCCTGGAGCGGTTCCAGCTGAGCGACGCGGCCGGCCGCGCCGTGAAGACGTTCTCCGGCGGCATGCGCAGGCGCCTCGACCTGGCGGCCAGCCTCGTCGGCAGGCCGCGGATCCTCTTCCTCGACGAGCCGACCACCGGCCTCGACCCGCACAGCCGCGGAGAGCTGTGGGACATGCTGCGCGGTCTGGTGGCCGAGGGCGTCACCGCGCTGCTCACCACCCAGTACCTGGAGGAGGCCGACCGGCTCGCCGACGAGATCGTGGTCATCGACAAGGGCCGCGTCATCGCCGACGGCACGCCGGACGAGCTGAAGTCGGCCGTCGGCGGGCAGGTGCTCCAGCTGCGGCCCGTGCAGGCCTCCGACCTGGCCACCGCCGCCGCCCTGGTCGCCGAGGCGGCCGGTCCGCAGACCCAGATCGAGGGCGAGGTCATCACCGCGCCGGTGATGGAGCCGGAGCTGATGCCGGCCGTGGTGCGCCGGCTGGACCAGGAGGGGATCGCCGTCGGAGAGCTGGCGCTGCGCCGCTCCTCCCTGGACGAGGTGTTCCTGGCGCTCACCGGCCACCGTGCCGAGCCGGAGACGCCCGAGGACGAGGAAGCCGCCGACGAGGAGTCCCTCGCCGAGCCCGTGGAGAGTGCGTCATGACCGCTGCGACGATCACCGCGCCGCTGACCAAGACCGGCCGGGTGCGTCCGGTGGCCGCCGTGCGGCAGACCGGCACCATGGCCTGGCGCAGCCTGGTCTCGGTGAAGCACAACCCGCTCGAACTGGTCGACTACAGCATCACGCCGATCATGTTCGTGTTCCTGTTCACCTACGTGTTCGGCGGCCAGATGGCCGGTTCGCCGGAGGAGTACCTCCAGTACGCGCTGCCCGGCATCATCGTGCAGAACACCCTGTTCATGTCGATGTACACGGCCATGTCCCTGAACAGCGACCTCACCAAGGGCGTCTTCGACCGGCTGCGCAGCCTGCCCATCGCACGGTCCGCGCCGCTGTTCGGGCGGATCACCGCCGACCTGGCGAAGCAGCTGTGGGCGATGGTGCTGATGATCGGGCTCGGCGCGGCGCTCGGATTCCGGATCACCACGGGGGTGGGCGGCTTCCTCGGCGCGGCACTGCTGCTGATGGTGTTCGCGGCCGCCGTGTCCTGGAGTGCGGTGCTGATCGGCATGCTCGCGGGCGACCCGGAGAAGGTGCAGGTCTTCGCGTTCACGCTGATCTTCCCGATCACCTTCACCTCCAGCGCGTTCGTGCGGGTGGAGACCATGCCGGGCTGGCTCCAGGCGTGGGTGGACATCAACCCGGTGACGCATCTCTCCGACGCGTTCCGCGGGCTGCTGGTCGGCGGCGAGGTCGGCCAGCCGGTGATGTGGTCGCTGGTGTGGGCGGCGGCGATCGCCGCGGTCTTCATCCCCCTCGCCATGCGCGCCTACCGCTCGCAGGCGTGACCGCCGTCCGCGTGACGCTTCCCTCATTCACCCACGGGCGTGGGGAAAGGGTGTACGCATGCGCGGACTTCCACTACGTTTCCCTCACTCGCGACGCTCCTGGGGGGAGACATGCTCCACGTGCCCATCCCGCGCATGCGGCTGCGCCGCGGCCGTACGGACGTCGCCGGGCCGCCGCCCGGCCCGCCCGGCCCGTACGGCCCCAGCGCGGTCTACGACGAGATCGCCGCCGAACTCCCGGACGAGGACCTGTCGGAGGATCTCTCCGACACGCTCGACCTCTACCGCAGCGGCAGCAAGCCGCGCTGCGAGGAGGCCGAGTACCGGGACCTCATACAGGACGCCGTCGACCGGATGTCACGCGAGGGGTGACCGGCGGGCGGTCCGCCGCAACGTAGGCTGCTGCGCATGTGCGGAATCGTCGGTTACGTGGGAGGGCAGTCCGCCCTCGATGTGGTCATCGCCGGCCTGCGCCGGCTGGAGTACCGGGGCTACGACTCGGCCGGTGTGGCGGTGCTCGCCGACGGCGGGCTGGCCGCGGCGAAGAAGGCGGGCAAGCTCGCCAACCTGGAGAAGGAGCTGAGCGACCGGCCGCTGCCGAGCGGCCCCGCGGGCGTCGGCCATACGCGCTGGGCCACCCACGGCGGTCCCACCGACGCCAACGCGCATCCGCACCTGGACAACGCCGGGCGCGTCGCCGTCGTGCACAACGGCATCATCGAGAACTTCGCCCTGCTCCGGGAGGAGCTGGCCGAGCGCGGCCACGAGCTGCTGTCCGAGACCGACACCGAGGTCGTCTCGCACCTGCTCGCCGAGTGCTTCTCCGCCAGCGGCGACCTCGCCGAGGCCATGCGGCAGGTGTGCCGCCGCCTGGAGGGGGCGTTCACGCTCGTCGCCGTCTCCGCCGACGACCCGGACGTCGTGGTCGGCGCCCGGCGCAACTCGCCGCTGGTCGTCGGCGTCGGCGACGGCGAGAACTTCCTCGCCTCCGACGTCGCCGCGTTCATCGCCCACACCCGCGAAGCCATCGAGCTGGGTCAGGACCAGGTCGTGGAGCTGCGCCGGGAGGGTGTCACGGTCACCGACTTCGACGGCGCCACCGCGGACGTGCGCCGCTACCACGTCGACTGGGACGCCTCCGCCGCCGAGAAGGGCGGCTACGACTACTTCATGCTGAAGGAGATCGCCGAGCAGCCCAAGGCGGTCGCCGACACCCTGCTCGGCCGCATCGACGCGGCCGGCGAGCTGCGGCTGGACGAGGTGCGCATCCCGGACTCGGTGCTGCGCGAGATCGAGAAGGTCGTCATCGTCGCCTGCGGCACCGCGTTCCACGCGGGAATGATCGCCAAGTACGCGATCGAGCACTGGACGCGCATCCCCTGCGAGACCGAGCTGGCCAGCGAGTTCCGCTACCGCGACCCGATCATGGACTCGCGGACGCTGGTGATCGCCATCAGCCAGTCCGGCGAGACCATGGACACGCTGATGGCCCTGCGGCATGCCCGCGAGCAGGGCGCGAAGGTCCTCGCCATCTGCAACACCAACGGCTCGACGATCCCGCGCGAGTCCGACGCCGTGCTCTACACGCACGCCGGCCCCGAGGTCGCGGTCGCCTCCACCAAGGCCTTCCTCACCCAGCTCGTCGCCTGCTACCTGGTGGCCCTCTACCTGGGCCAGGTGCGCGGCACCAAGTGGGGCGACGAGGTCCTCGCCGTCATCAAGGAACTCTCCGCCATGGGCACCCATGTCGAGGAGGTCCTCACCACCATGGAGCCCGTGCGGGAGCTGGCGCGCGGCCTGGCCGACAAGAACACCGTGCTGTTCCTCGGCCGCCACGTCGGCTACCCCGTCGCCATGGAGGGCGCGCTCAAGCTCAAGGAGCTCGCCTACATGCATGCCGAGGGATTCGCCGCCGGCGAGCTGAAGCACGGGCCGATCGCCCTGATCGAGGAGGACCTGCCGGTCGTCGTGGTGGTCCCCTCACCGCGTGGCCGTTCCGTCCTGCACGACAAGATCGTCTCCAACATCCAGGAGATCCGCGCCCGCGGCGCCCGCACGATCGTCATCGCCGAGGAGGGCGACGCGACGGTCCGCCCGTACGCCGACCACCTCATCGAGATCCCGCAGACGCCGACCCTGCTCCAGCCGCTGGTCGCCACGGTGCCGCTGCAGGTCTTCGCCTGCGAACTGGCCACCGCCCGCGGCAACGAGGTGGACCAGCCGCGCAACCTGGCGAAGTCCGTGACGGTGGAGTGACGGTCGGCGGGCGGGCATGATCATCGGGGTGGGCATCGACGTCGCGGAGATCGACCGGTTCGCGGCCGCGCTGAAACGCACGCCGCAGCTCGCGGACCGGCTCTTCGTCGACGCCGAACGGACGTTGCCGGACGGCGACCCGCGCGGTGTCGCCTCGCTGGCCGCGCGCTTCGCGGCCAAGGAGGCCCTCGCCAAGGCCCTCGGCGCGCCGCGGGGCCTGCGCTGGACGGACGCGGAGGTCGTCGTCGCCGATTCCGGGCAGCCCTCCCTCGTGGTTCGGGGCACCGTCGCCGCCCGCGCCGCCGAACTCGGCGTCCGGCACTGGCACGTGTCTCTCAGCCACGATGCGGGCGTCGCCTCCGCCGTTGTCGTCGCCGAGGGCTGAGCCGGTCCCGTTCACGCGTCGGCCCGGCCGGGCGGGTGGCTTCGAGGGCGCGTGCCGACGCGTCCCAGCGGTCACACTGGGACGCATGAGGACTGCGTACGGCGTGGAGAGTGTGCGGGCGGCCGAGCGGGAGTTGATGGCTCAGCTGCCGGAGGGGGCGCTGATGCGGCGCGCGGCGGCCGGGCTGGCGGCGGCCTGCGCGGGCCTGCTGCACCGGAACTACGGTGCGCGTGTGGTGCTGCTCGTCGGCAGCGGCGACAACGGCGGCGACGCGTTGTACGCCGGCGCGCGGCTGGCGCGGCGCGGCGCCGGGGTGACGGCCGTACTCCTCGCACCGGACCGGGCGCACCCCGGCGGACTCGCCGCCCTCCGCGCCGCGGGCGGCCGTACGACGGGCCCGGACGCGGCCGGAACGGCGGTCGCGCGAGCCGACCTCGTCGTGGACGGCATCGTGGGCATCGGCGGCACGGGCGGCCTCCGTCCCGACGCGGAGGCGCTGGTGCGGCGCGTCGAGGAGGCCGGGGTGCCGGTGGTGGCGGTGGACCTGCCCAGCGGGGTGGACGCCGGCAGCGGGGAGGCGCGCGGCGCGACCGTACGGGCGGCTGCCACCGTGACGTTCGGCGCGTACAAGCCGGGCCTGCTGGTCGACCCGGCCGCCGGGCACGCGGGCGCGCTGCGGCTGGTGGACATCGGTCTCGGCCCGCACCTGCCGGAACGTCCCGAACTGGAGGCGCTCCAGCACGCCGACGTGGCCGCGTTGCTGCCGCGGCCGTCCGCGGAGAGCGACAAGTACCGGCGTGGCGTCGTCGGCCTGGTCGCGGGCTCCGCCCGCTACCCGGGGGCGGCGGTGCTGGCCGTCGCGGGAGCCCTGCGCGGCGGCGCCGGTGCGGTGCGGTACGTCGGTCCGGCCGCCGACGACGTGGTGCGGCGGTTTCCGGAGACGCTGGTGTCGGACGCGGCCCCCTCCAAGGCGGGCCGGGTGCAGGCGTGGGTGATCGGGCCGGGCCTCGGCGACGGCTCGGGACCGCGCGGCGCGCTGGAGGACGTACTGGAGTCGGACGTCCCGGTCCTCGTGGACGCGGACGGGCTGCGGCTGCTCGATCCCGCCGCGGTGCGGCGCCGCGCGGCGCCGACCCTGCTGACCCCGCACGCCGGCGAGGCGGCCGCCCTGCTGGGCGCGACCCGCGTGGAGGTCGAGGCCGGACGTCTGAAGGCCGTGCGCGAACTGGCGTCCCGGTTCGGCGTGACGGCTCTGCTGAAGGGCTCGACGACTCTGGTCGCCACACCGGACGGCGCCGACCCGGTACGCGTCAACCCCACCGGCACGCCGCGCCTCGCCACGGCGGGGACGGGTGACGTGCTGTCCGGTCTGATCGGCTCGCTGCTGGCGGCGGGTCTCGCTCCGCGTGACGCCGCGGCCTGCGGCGCCTATCTCCACGGCCTCGCCGGCCGCCTCGCCCCCATCCCGCCGTCCGCCGGCGACGTCGCCGCCGCCCTCCCCCGGGCCTGGGCCGACGTCTTCTGACCCGCCCGTGCCGCCCGCCGGGGTTGCTCCCGGCGGGGGAAAGGCGGGCCGCAGCGGGGTGAACGCGGGGAACTCCGCGCACGGCGGACGCGGGGTGCGGGAGGGGTGGGGCGTGCACTCGACGAACCCACGCAAGCGCCCACGTCTCCGCGCGGCCCTGCTGGCCGCCCTGACCGCCCTGCCCCTGGTTCTCGCCGGCGGCGCCGCGACCGCCGCACCCGGCGACGGCCCGATGCCCCGCGGCCACGTGCCCGAGGCCGACCTCGTGCCCGGCTACCCCCTGCCGGAGAAGCAGCCGTACCAGCGGGGCACACCCGACCAGGGCTCCTTCCCGCCGAGCACCGCCGAGGACGGTCCGGCCGGCTCGGCCGCCCCGGAGGGCTCCACGCGGGCCCGCCCCACGCCCCGCACGCCGGGTGCCGAGTACGCCGTGCGGAGTTCGCTGATCGAGTACGTGCCGCCGGGCGAGCAGATCCGCGCGGACGAGCCGAAGCCGAAACTGCCGCCGTGCACCGCGTCGACCGGCCCGTACCAGCTCTTCGTGGAGCGCTACCTGGGGCTGGAGGAGGACGGCGTGCAGTCGAAGGCCGACTGCAGGGCGATCCAGGAGTGGCAGACGAAGGTCGGCATCTACCCCAACAGCGGCTTCGCGGGGCCGGTCACCTGGAAGGTGATGACGCTCCGCTGGGCGCGCGCCCACCCCGAGAAGCTGCGCGGCTGTCCGCGCCGCGAAGGCGTCGTGGCATGCCTGGACCTGAGCCGGCAGATCATGTGGGTGCGGGACGGGGACCGGATGATCTACGACCCGGTCCCGATCCGCAGCGGCAAGCCGGGCTACGAGACCCGCACCGGCTGGCACGACGTCTACCTGCGGGTGCGCCACGAGCACTCGACGTTGTACGACTCGCCGATGCCGTTCAGCCAGTACTTCGACGGCGGGCAGGCACTGCACGGCGTGTACGACGACCTCTACACCGGTCCCGGCTCGCACGGCTGCGTCAACCTCCGCTACGAGGACGCGGAACGGCTGTGGCAGGTGCTGGGCAAGGGCGACCGGATCTACGTGTGGGGCGCCAAGCCCGAGCGCTGACGCCGCCGGGAGCCGTCGGGTGCGGCTCCTGAGAGACTGGGCGCGTGAACGACACGGACCTCACGCCGCTCCCGGCACCGTCCCCGCCGCCGGCGGGCACCAGGCGCGCCCGCGCCGAGATCGACCTCGGCGCGGTGCGCGCCAACGTGCGTGCGCTGCGCGGGTACGCGGCGGGCGGCGCGGGCCTGATGGCGGTGCTGAAGTCCGACGGGTACGGGCACGGCGCCGTGCCGTGTGCCCGGGCCGCACGGCAGGCGGGCGCGTCCTGGCTGGGCACGGCCACCCCCGAGGAGGCGCTGGCGCTGCGCGCGGCGGGTGACACCGGCCGCATCCTGTGCTGGCTGTGGACGCCGGGCGGCCCGTGGCGGGAGGCGATCGAGGCCGACCTGGACGTGTCGGCGAGCGGCCGCTGGGCGCTGGAGGAGATCCGCGCCGCCGCCCGCGCCTCCGGCGTCGCCGCCCGCGTGCAGCTCAAGGCCGACACCGGGCTGGGCCGCAACGGCTGCCAGCCCGCCGACTGGCCGGACCTGGTGTCCGCCGCCCGTGCCGCCGAGGTCGAGGGCACGGTGCGGGTCACCGGCGTCTGGTCGCACTTCGCCTGCGCCGACGAACCCGGCCACCCCTCCATCGCCCTGCAACTCGCCGCCTTCCGGGAGGCGCTGGCGACCGCCGCCCGGGCCGGGCTGGACCCGGAGGTGCGGCACCTGGCCAATTCGCCGGCCACGCTGACGCTGCCCGCGTCGCACTTCGACCTCGTACGGTCCGGGGTCTCGGTGTACGGCCTGTCGCCGTCGCCGGAGGTGGGCGTCGCCGCGGACCTCGGGCTGCGCCCGGCGATGACGTTCAGCGCGTCGCTGGCGAACGTCAAGCGGGTGCCGGGCGGGCACGGCGTCTCGTACGGGCACACGTACACCACTCCGGGCGCCACGACGCTCGCGCTGGTCCCGACCGGCTACGCCGACGGCGTGCCCCGGCACGCCTCGGGCACCGGTCCGGTGCTGGTCGCCGGGAAGCTGCGGACGGTGGCCGGGCGGGTGGCCATGGACCAGTTCGTCGTCGACCTCGGAGGGGACAGCGCGCAGGCGGGGGACGAGGCGGTGCTCTTCGGGCCCGGCGACCGGGGCGAGCCGACCGCCGAGGACTGGGCCCGCGCGGTGGGCACCATCGGGTACGAGATCGTCACCCGCATCGGCACCCGCGTGCCCCGCGTGCACGTGCACGCTCAGGCGCCGGAGGCCGCCGAGCCGGGCGCGACCGAGCCGGTCGGGGGCTGAGGGCGATGGCCGAGGGGGCGGGGGGCACCGTCGTGCGCCCGGCAGGCTGGGCGCGCCGGGCCGGCATCGCGGGCGCGGTGGTCGGCGTGGTCGCCGCCGGGTTCGCGGCGGAGCGGCTGACGGTCAACCGGGCCGTACGCCGCCGCGCGCGGCTCGCCCTGGACGCCTCCGGGCCGTACGGCACGCTGCGGGGCACCCCCGGCACGGCGTGGACGGACGACGGCGTGGAGCTCCACTACGAGACCGACGAGCCGGACTCGCCGGTCCCGGGCGCCCCCACGGTGATCTTCACCCACGGCTACTGCCTGGACCAGGACTCCTGGCACTTCCAGCGCGCCGCGCTCCGCGCCGCCGGCACGCACCGGTGCGTCTACTGGGACCAGCGCGGCCACGGCAGGTCCGGCCGCGGCGCGGAAGGCCGCCCGGTGAGCATCGACCGGCTCGGCCACGACCTGCGGTCCGTCCTGGACGCGGCCGTTCCGGACGGGCCGGTGGTGCTGGTCGGCCACTCCATGGGCGGCATGTCGGTCATGGCGCTGGCCGAGCACCACGCGGAGTACGTCGCCGCGCGGGTGGCCGGCGTGGCGCTGCTCAGCACCTCGGCGGGCGAACTGGGCGAGGTCACCTACGGGCTGCCGGCCGCCGGGGTACGCGCCGCGCGGCGGCTGGCGCCGGGGATGCTGCGGGCGATGGCGGCGCAGAGCGCCCTGGTGGAACGCGGCCGGCAGGCGGCCTCCGACGCCTTCGCCTCCCTGGTGCGCCGCTACTCCTTCGGCAGTCCGGCGGACGCGGACCCGGCGGTGGCCCGGTTCGTGGAACGGATGATCGAGTCGGTGCCGGTCGATGTGGTCGCCGAGTTCTATCCCGCCTTCGCCGCTCACGAGAAGACGACGGCGCTCGCGGCCTTCGGGCACGTCCCGGCGCTGGTGCTGGCGGGCGACCGCGACCAGCTCACGCCGTTCCCGCACAGCGAGCGCATCGCCGCCGCGCTGCCCGCCGGGACGACGGAGCTGGTGGCCGTCGAGGAGGCCGGGCACCTGGTTCCGCTGGAGCGGCCCGAGGTGGTCGACGCGCACCTCGCCGCGCTGCTGGCGCGTACCATCCGGACCCATGGAAGCACCGCAGCACAGCGCCCCCCGGCCGCACGCCGTACGGGCCGCGCACACCGTCGAGATCGAGACCGCTGACCGGATGCGGGAGCTGGGCCGGCGGCTGGCGAAGCTGCTGCGGGCCGGCGATCTGGTGCTGCTGACCGGCGAGCTGGGGGCGGGCAAGACCACGCTGGCGCGCGGCCTCGGCGAGGGGCTGGGCGTGCGCGGCGCGGTGACCTCGCCGACGTTCGTGATCGCGCGTGTCCACCCCTCGCTGTCCGACGGGCCGCCGCTGGTGCACGTGGACGCATACCGGCTGGGCGGCGGCCTGGAGGAGATGGAGGACCTCGACCTGGACGTCTCGCTGCCGGAGTCGGTGGTGGTCGTGGAGTGGGGCGAGGGCAAGGTCGAGGAGCTGACCGACGACCGGCTGCACGTCGTCATCGCACGCACGCTGGGCGCCGGGGCGCAGGAGGCGGACGCCGAGGCGGACGACGTGCGCCGGGTCGCCGTCACCGCGGTGGGCGGGCGCTGGTCGGGGGAGGACCTGACCCTCCTGGGCTGAACGGGCGACGTGCACCCGGTGAAGGTTTCCGACAACGCGTCGGGAAGAGGTTGCGCAGGTGGGCGCGCCCGTGGTCCCATGGAGGCCCAGAGCTGGTTAGGTCAGCCTAACTTCCGGAGGTGTCCATGTCGGCAGAGGAGCGGGTCCGCCCCCGTGCGTGGCACCAGTCGCCGTCCATGAGCGAGCTGCTCGCGTCGTGCGCCGCCGCCGACGCGGTCTCCCGGCCGCCGCGCACGCCCGACGCCCCTGCGGCGGAAGCCGAGCAGGAGGCGGGCACCGCGCGTCCGGCCGTGCCGCAGGTGCGTCGCGACGCGGCCTGAGCTTCGCCCGTTCGGGTGGTTTCCGCCTGTCCCCGCGCACGTGCTCCACGTGCTCCCCGCGCCTGCGGTGCCGTGCCGCCGCCCGCGCCCGACCGTCAGGGAACGACGACCACCGGGGTGCCCGGGGTGGCGAACCGCCACATGGCCTCGCCGTCCGCGGTGCGTTCCCGGATGCCGCCGGTCTTCTGTGCCGGGTCCGGCTCCGGGCGGGAGCCGTCCGCCGCGGCGCTGAAGCCCACGACCGTCCCGTCCGCGTACCCGAAGATCACCACGTTCTCGATCGGCACGCCGTCGGTGCCGGTGACCTGCGCCGTGCGCGAGGTCACCTCGTACGCGTCCGGCTCCGGGTCCACCGTGCCCGGCCAGACCTCGTACGTGCGGGAGACCCGTTCGTTGGCGCCGACCAGCCACACGCGGTCGCGCCGCAGCGAGTAGACGACGCGTTCCCCGGTGCCGGAGTCGGCAGGCAGGGCGCGTTCGGACTCCTTGCGGTCCAGGGCGGACGCGCTGGGGGTGGGGGAGCCGTTCGCCCCGGTGCTCGGGCCGTTCGGGGTCGTGCGCCCGTCGTCCTGGGCGGCGGCCGCCTGGTAGGCGAGGAAGGACACCACAGCGAAGGCGAGCGCGGTGAGAACCGCGACGAAAGTCCCCGCGCTGCGGCCGCTGTTGCCTGTCACCGGCTGCCACCCTCCGTCTGCCTGCGTTCGCCAGCGGCCCGACGTTAGCAGTGCGCGCGGGCGGCGCGCCCCCGGGCGTGGCCGAGAGCCCGGACCCCGGGGCGGGAGGGCTCCGTTCGGGCGCTGTTCCCGGCGCCGTTCGGGCCCGGTACGGCGGGACCCGCGCGCCGCGGAACCGGGCCGGCCGCCACCCGTGCCACAGTGGCGCGTCCCGTTCCGGTCGTCCCGGGAGGCGACGTGCCGACGCGCGGCGCGACCCGGGGACTCCCGCGACCGCGGGAGTCCGTGTCGGAGCCGGTCGGGGCGGGTGAGGACCGGTCGGGGCCGGGGCGAGGAGGCGCAGCGCATGGCAGCCGGGTCCGGCACCCCTTCTCCGTCGCCCGGCCCCCGCCCGGGCCCCGGCGCCGCGACGGGCGCGGTCGACGACCCTCTCGCCCTGGTGCGCAGCCGCCGCTACGCGGTGCTGCTGGTGGCGTCGGCCCTGCTCGGAGTGCCGGTCTGTGCGGCGGCGTTCGGGTTCCTCGCGCTGACGGAGAGCCTCCAGCACGTGCTGTGGAAGGACCTGCCGGAAGCCCTGGGCCTGGCCGGTACCCCGCTGTGGTGGCCGCTGCCGCTGCTCGCGGTCGGCGGCCTGTGCGCGGGCCTGGCCATCCGCCACCTGCCGGGGAACGGCGGTCACGAGCCCTCCGCCGGCTTCGCGCCGGGTGCCCCGCCGCGTGCGGTCGAGCTGCCGGGCATCGTGCTGGCCGCGCTGGCGTCGCTCTCCTTCGGCGCGGTGCTCGGGCCGGAGGCGCCGCTGCTCGCACTGGGCGCCGGACTGGCCGCGAACGCCGTACGCCTGGCCCGCCGTGATCCGGCACCGCAGGCGGGCACCGTGCTCGGCGCAGCGGGGAGCTTCGCGGCCGTCAGCTCCCTGCTCGGCTCGCCGCTGCTGGGCGCGTTCCTGCTGATGGAGGCATCCGGGCTGGCCGGGGCGATGCTGGGGCCGGTGCTGGTGCCCGGCCTGCTCGCGGCCGGAGTCGGCTCGCTGCTCTTCGTCGGCCTCGGGTCCTGGACCGGGCTCGGCACCTACGCGCTGGAACTGACCGACGTACCCCCGGCCCAGGACCCGACCGTTCCCGAGTTCGGCTACGCGGTCCTGACCGGTGTCGTCGCCGCCCTGGCCTGCGCGGTCGTCCGCAGGGTCGCCGTCCGGGTGCGCCGGTGGATCGAGCCCCGGCGGGTGACCGGCACGGTCTGCCTCGGCCTGGCCGTCGGCGCCGTCGCCGTCGGCTATGCGGCGGGTACGGACCGGGAGGCGAGCGAGGTGCTCTACTCCGGGCAGTCCGCGCTCAGCCCGCTGCTGGCGGACGCCGCCGGTTACTCGGCGGCCACCCTGGCGCTGCTGCTGGTGTGCAAGACGGTCATGTACGCGCTGTGCCTCGCCGGTTTCCGGGGCGGGCCGGTGTTCCCCGCGATGTTCGTCGGCGCCGCCGGCGGGCTGCTCCTCGCCCACCTGCCGGGACTGTCCCCGCTGTCCGGCTTCGCCATCGGCATCGGCGCCATGGGAACCGCCATGCTCCGGCTGCCCCTGACCTCGGTCCTCCTGGCGACCCTGCTGCTCGGGAAGGCCGGGCTGACGGTGATGCCGCTGGTGATCGTCGCGGTGGTCACGGCCTACGTCGGCACCGCCGTGCTCAGCCCTCCCGGGACGGCGGGGGACACCGCGGACCGCTGAGTGCGCGAAGTGATCCACCGCCCTGCCTCAGCCCGCCTCCGGGTCTCGCTCCCGGAGCCCCGCGCGCCGCCGGAAGGGGCCCGTCCGCGGGACGTGGCACCCGTGCGCGCCCCGGCGCCGGCCCGGCCCGCGCGGCGCTCCCGCAAGCCCTGACGCGCACGTCCACCCCGGAGACGTGGTACGGGAGGCCGACCGATCGGCCGTAGGCTGGCATCGTGCTGCTGCTCGCTCTGGACACCGCCACGCCCGCCGTCACCGTCGCCCTGCACGACGGTGCGCAGGTACTCGCCCGCGCCGACCAGGTCGACGCCCGCCGCCACGGGGAGCTGCTGCTCCCCTCCGTGGACCGGGTGCTCCGTGAGGCGGAGCGCACCCTCGCCGACGTCACGCACATCGTGGCCGGTGTCGGGCCCGGCCCGTACACCGGCCTCCGGGTCGGGCTGGCCACCGCCGAGGCGTTCGGCGCGGCCCTCGGCGTACCCGTGCACGGCCTGTGCACGCTGGACGGCATCGCCTACGCGGCCGGTCTGGACACCCCGTTCGTGGTGGCGACCGACGCCCGCCGCAAGGAGGTGTACTGGGCGCACTACGCCGACGCCCGTACCCGGCGGAGCGAACCGTCCGTGGACCGCCCGGCGGACATCGCGGACGCCGTGGCGGGCGTGCCCGCCGCCGGCGCGGGCGCCCGCCTGTACGCCGACACCTTCACCGCCGTACGCGAGGACCTGCCCGCACACGTGTCGGCCGCGGCGCTGGCCGGGCTGGCGGCGGAGCTGCTGACCGCCGACCCCGGCGGCGGCACCGGGTTCCGGCCGACGCGCCCGCTGTACCTGCGGCGGCCGGACGCGCAGGTGCCCAAGAACTACAAGGTGGTCACCCCCCGGTGAGCACCCGGAACGCACGCCCCGCCGAGACCCGGAAGCCCCCGGGCGACGCCCCGACGTCCGGCGCCGGCACCCCTGGCGGCACCGCTGAGGGCACCGGAACGACGCGGGGGCAGACGCCGGCGGAGCCGGTCGCCCTGCGCGAGATGCGGTGGTGGGACATCGAGGCCGTGCTCGGGCTGGAACGGGCACTCTTCCCGCAGGACGCCTGGTCGGCGGGCATGTTCTGGTCGGAGCTGGCGCACGCGCGCGGCCCGCACGCCACCCGCCGCTATCTGGTCGCCGCCGCACCCGGTGGCGGCCTCGCCGGCTACGGCGGGCTCGCCGCCGTCGACGGGGTCGGCGACATCCAGACCATCGGCGTGCTTCCCGCCCACGAGGGCACCGGGCTCGGCTCCCGGCTGCTCACCGCACTGCTGGACGCCGCCGAGGGCGCGTTCGGCTGCCGCAGCGTCATGCTGGAGGTGCGTGTCGACAACCCGCGCGCCCAGCGCCTGTACGAGCGCTTCGGCTTCGAGACCATCGGCGTCCGCCGCGGCTACTACCAGCCCGGCAACGTCGACGCCTACGTGATGCGGCGCCACCGCGATCCCGCGCCGCGCGACGCGCACGACGAGACCCAAGGAAGCCGCCATGGCTGACGAGCCCCTAGTCCTCGGTATCGAGACCTCCTGCGACGAGACCGGTGTCGGCGTCGTCCGCGGGCACACGCTGCTCGCGGACGCCATCGCCTCCAGCGTGGACGAACACGCGCGGTTCGGCGGCGTGGTGCCCGAGGTCGCCAGCCGCGCCCACCTGGAGGCGATGGTGCCGACCGTCGAGCGGGCGCTGAAGGAGGCCGGCGTGTCCGCCCGCGACCTCGACGGCGTCGCCGTCACCGCCGGTCCGGGCCTCGCCGGGGCGCTGCTCGTCGGCGTCTCGGCCGCCAAGGCGTACGCCTACGCGCTCGGCAAGCCGCTGTACGGGGTGAACCACCTCGCCTCGCACATCTGCGTCGACCAGCTGGAGCACGGCGCGCTGCCGGAGCCGACGATGGCGCTGCTGGTCTCCGGCGGCCACTCCTCGCTGCTGCTCGCCCCGGACATCACCTCCGACGTGCGGCCGCTGGGCTCGACCATCGACGACGCGGCCGGCGAGGCGTTCGACAAGGTCGCCCGCATCCTGCACCTCGGCTTCCCCGGCGGCCCGGTCATCGACCGGTACGCGCGTGAGGGCGACCCGCGGGCAGTCGCGTTCCCGCGCGGGCTCACCGGCCCGCGCGACGCGCCCTACGACTTCTCCTTCTCGGGCCTGAAAACGGCCGTCGCCCGCTGGATCGAGGCGAAGCGCAACGCGGGCGAGGACGTGCCCGTCGCGGACGTGGCCGCGTCCTTCCAGGAGGCGGTCACCGACGTGCTGACCCGCAAGGCGATCCGCGCCTGCAAGGACGAGGGCGTCGACCATCTGATGATCGGCGGCGGCGTCGCGGCCAACACCCGGCTGCGGGCGATGGCCGAGGAGCGCTGCGCGGACGCCGGCATCACGCTCCGCGTGCCACGGCCCAAGCTGTGCACGGACAACGGCGCGATGGTCGCCGCGCTCGGCGCGGAGATGGTCGCCCGGAACCGGGCGGCGTCCGACTGGGATCTGCCCGCCGACTCCTCCCTGCCCGTCACGGAACCGCATGTTCCGGGCCGGGACGGGCAAGGGGACGGCGAGGACGGCCACGACCACGCTCACGGGCCCCACGGCCACGCTCACGGTCACCGCCACGACCACGACCACGTGCACGAACTGAGCAGGAAGAACCTGTACGCATGACCGTCGCGCTGATGTGGGAGGCCAAGGCCGTCGAGGGCCGCGGCGACGAGCTGCTCTCCTGGGCCCGTCACCAGGTGCTCTCTCCGGCGCCGCTGCGCCGCGAGACCTACCGCGCGCCCGGCGACCGGGTGCTCGTCATCGCCTGGTGGCACGCGGGCTACGACGCGGACCTCCCCGAAGTACCCGAACCACCGGCCGAGCTGACGGCCCGCCCGGTGCACCGCTGGCGCTTCGAGCAGGTCCAGCCCGCCTGACGGCCCACCACCTCGGGGTGGTGCGCAGCCGGGCGGGCCGGGCTCGTGCGGCTCAGGTCATCAGGCGCCGCGCCGGTCGAGCAGCCTGTGCACGCCGTGCAGGAGCATGAACGGCAGGAAGGCCAGCAGCGGCCCCCATGCCAGCAGGTACGTCCAGAAGACGCCGGTCGTGAGCGGCGACGGCAGGGCGTCGTCCTCCACGGCCGGTGCCGCGTCGAGGGCGTAGCAGTTCGAGGCGTAGTCGTCCTCCGGTATGTCGCCGACGTAGCGGACGAGGCGGTCCAGCCGGTCGGGCATGTCCAGGTCGGACGCGGTCCGGGCCGGACCGAACGGCTCCTCCACGTCCAGCGGAACGTCCCAGAGCAGCGTGTCGTCGATCGGAGTGCCGCAGTTGGTGACCGCGATGTCGCCGCCCACGGGGTCGGCGAACGCGTAGACGCCGGTGCGGCCGGTCGTGAACCGGAGTTCCTCGGCGAAGACCGGCAGGTCGCCGTTGCTCGCGGCGTGCGAGAGGTTCGGGATCTCGACGACGTACATCGGCACGTCGAGACCTGCGATCCGCTTCTCCAGCCGTGACCGGTCGGCCTCGGACAGGGTGCTGGGGCTCTCCGGGTCGCTGTAGACCGGGGCCTGTGCCAGCCCCTGGGCGACACGCTGCACGCGGGCGTCCAGGTCCGCCCGGGTGGGCATGGTGTCCGGCTTCCAGCTCCCGCCGCTCAGGAGGAACACGGTGCCGGCGAGGAGCGCCGTGCCGAGCCCCACGCAGGCGTAGCCGATCCGCGCGTGCAGCCGTTTCGTGGCCGGGTCCCAGGACTTCGGTAGGGGGCCTGAGCCCTTCCTGGCCTTCTTCCGCGCGCCGGAGCGCTGTGCGGCGGCCCCCGCGCGGGCGCGCCGCTCCGTGCGCCGGTTCAGGGTGAGTCCCGCGCAGAGGAAGACCGCCAGCGGGACGCCGATGACGGCGACGGCCGCGAGGGCGATCCGGTCCAGCCGTACGGTGCGGTCGAGGTACTGCTCCTCCGGCCGCGGCTTGCCCGGACCGTGGGCGTTCTCCGCCTGCTGCTTGAGGCGGGCGGCGTCGCCGGAGGTCAGAACGGTGACGAAGCGGTCGAAGAAGTGCTCCGTCCCGGCGTCCTCCGGGGTCTCGTACAGCACGGTGGCCAGCGCGTCCCGCGCCGGGACGTCGACGCCGTACGCCTTCGCCGCGTCCACGCCTTCCTCGTCGAGCAGCACGTACAGGCCGCGTTCGCCCATGCGGGCGTGCACGGCGTCGAGCAGCGCATGGCCCTCGGTGCCGGCGCTGCGGCCGGGCAGCACCGCCACGTATGTGGGGACGCCGGTGCGTTCGGCGATGCGCGCGTATCGCGGCGCGGCCGACCGCGGCACCGCGCGCGGCACCTGGTCGCTGACGTAGACCGGGTTCTTCCGCAACTGCTCGGCCAGGTAGGCGGCCTGGGCGGCGTAGCCGCCCTGCCTCCGGTCGCCGGCGCGCTCGTCGGCGGCGGCCTGCGGAGCGGCCGCGCCGAGCAGCAGCCCGAAGGCCACGAGGGTCAGGGCCACGACACGTCTGAGCAAGATTCCCCCTGAGGTGGGCACAACGGCCCACCATCCTCCCCGCCCGTCGACCGGCGGCGAACAGCGGGCCGGTATGGGGGAGTTCGGCCGTCCCGGCGACCCGCTCGGCCGTCCCGGCGGCCCGGGCCGCCGGGACGGGGGTCTCAGCGCCCCCGCGCGGTCCGCCGGAAGTCGCCGCGGGCGACCCGTGCGGCGAGGGACGCGTCACCGAGCGAGCCGTAGCCGGTCGCCGCCCACAGACTCTCCTCGGACGCCACCTCGAAGTACGGCACGTCCCGGCCGTCGACGCGGTCCGTCAGCACCTCCGGCGCACGGTGCTCCCGTACGGCGCTCGCGCACGCCGCGCAGGCTGCCACCCGCAGCCCGTCGCGGCGCCCCATCGGACGCCAGCGGATCGTGCGGTCGGCGCGGCCGTGCAGCGGGTGGAAGAAGCACAGCGGCAGCGGCGCCTGCCGCGCGCCCTTCCCGCCGCCCCCGCCGTCGGCCTCGTGCAGCGCGTCCCGGCCCTCCGCGACGAGAGCGAGCACGCCCGCCAGGTCGGGCAGGCCGCGGGCACCGTCCAGCACGGTCCCGGCGGCGGCGTAGGCGTCCAGCGCACGCCCCACGGCCGGGCCGGCGCCCTCGCGGTCGCCCGTCTCCTCGCCCAGGGCGACCACCTCCTCGTGGGCGCGCCGCCGCAGCGTCTCCTCGTCGGCGGCACGGGCCGCGGCGAACACCGCCTTGGGCGCGGCGAACGGGGAGGCGGGGCCGGTACGCCGTCCCCCACCGCGCCCGCGACGGCGGACCAGGACCGTGGTGGCCAGGAGCAGCAGCGCGGCCGCCACCGCGAGCACGCCGACGGTCGTTCCCGTGCCGTCGTCGTCGCCCGCGGCGCGGGAGTCCCCCGCGCCCGTGCCCGCGCCCGGGGCGTCCGTGCGCAGGTCCGCGGTCGCGTCCTCGTACGCCTGCCTGCCGTTCCCGGCGTCGATGATCTCGATCGCCCTCTCGATGCGGGCCGCGAGGCCGGCCTCCTTCATCTCCTCCTCGTGGTAGACGGCGCTCGCCGCCTCGCGGGCCTGGTGCCGGTCGCGCGGCCAGTCGAAGCCCTGCACGTCGTCGGAACCGAAGTCGTCGCCGGAGGTGAGCACGACCATGTCGCCGCCGCCGAGCCGGTCCCGTACGACATGGGCGAGCTGCTCCGCGTCCCCGTTCCACGGGTCGCCCTTGACGAGCGGCACCAGGACGACGCGGATGTCGATGCCGGTCTTCTCGATCCGCGCCACCAGATCGCGCCGCTCCTCCGGGGTGACCGCGTGCTCGAGACCGGGGCCGACGTATACGGGCGAGGTGCGGAGGGCGTCGGCGATCTCCTCGCCGGGGCTCGGCGCGGCGCTCGCGGGGAAGGCGGCGCCCAGCCAGAGGAGCAGCGCTGCGGCGACGAGGACGACGGGCCGCGGGCGTCGGGGGGCGAGGGGTTCAGTGGACACCGAGGTACTCCCGTATGTCGTCGACCAGGTCCTCGGTGTCGGTGTCGAAGAGCTGGACGGGGCCGGCGAGTTCGTCGTAGCGCACGGCGCTTCCGCCGTCGGGCGGCGGCAGCCGCAGCATCAGGTCCACGGCCGGCCGCCCCGAGGCCAGCTCGTCCCGGCAGTGCGCGCAGACCGGGGTCCGTGTCGCCTGCGCCGCACCGGGCAGCCGCACGCGGTGCCGGGTGTGAGCGGGTCCGTGCAGCGGGTTGAGCGGACACGGCACGTCGGTGTGCCGCACGGAACGGGCCCGTGCGGCGTGCGCGCCCGCACGGACCAGGGTGAGCGCGCAGGCGAGTTCCAGCGGGTCCGCGTCCCGGTCGAGACGGTGGTCGCCGTCCTCGTCGACGAGCAGGCGAGCGGCGTCCAGGCAGGACCACACCCGTTCCCGCACGTCGGCCGGGAGGGCGGGCCCTTCCGCGTCGAAGGCGGCGCCCAGGTCGCCGAGTTCGGCGTGCAGCGTGCGGCGCAGCCAGCCGGGGGAGGGGCGGTCGGGAGCGGGCGGGCCGGAGCCGGGGGACGGCGTGCCCGCCGCGGTGCCGCGGGCGCCGCCGGTGGACGTACGGGCGCCGGCGCCCGCTCCCGCGCGGGTGGGGGACGTCAGGCCCGCCAGCCCGAGGACGACCGCGGTGACGCCCAGCAGCAGGACCGCGGCGAGCGGGCCGATCAGGGTGAGACCGGGCCAGAAGTCCTCCGACACCAGCGGCGGCAGCAGGTCCTCGGCGACGGCGTCGGGGGCGGGTTCCGGGTCGTGGTACGGCTCGCCGGGCGGGCCCTGCGGAGCCTTCTCGATGTGGGCGAACAGGGCGGTGAGCCGTTCCGGCAGCAGCCTGTCCTCCGCCTCCCAGACCGCCTCCGTGGAGTCCTCGACCTCGTCGGGAAGGCGGTGGAGGGCGGCTTCGTCCAGCCGTGCGCCGTAGTTGGAGACGGTGATGCGGCCGCTGCCGGTGGAGTCCGCGACGACGAAGACGCCGTCCTTCCCCAGCTCGTCGTGGAGGCGTTCGGCCAGCAGCCTCTCGTCCCCCGCGCAGGCGTCCTCGGTGACGACGGGCAGCGCGGCGACGTACACCGGGACGTCCAGTTCCGCGAGCCGGTCCCGCAGTTGCCGCTGCTCGGCGGCGTCGAAGACGGCGGGGCTCTCCGGGTCGGCGTAGAACGGGCTCTCGCGCAGGCCGGCGGCGACGCGTTCGACGCGGGCCCGCAGGTCCTGCGCGGTGGGCGGCGGGCCGGCGTCGCTGCGGGTCTCGTCGCACACCACGTGGCCGCCCACGCCGACGAGCGTCGCGGTGACGGCACCCGCCAGGACCAGCGCGACGCGGGGGGTCAGGCGTCGCCGTGCGGGGCGGGCGGCGGAACGCCCGCCGGAGGAGGGCGACTTGGGCAGGTCGGTGCGGCGCTCGCGCGGGGCGGCGGTCGTACCGGCCCGGCGCCGTACGCCGCGCCGCACCACGTGCCAGCCGCACAGCACGACGGCCAGCGCCGACCCCGACATCAGCGCACCGGTGACGAAGCTCTGGTTGTTGCGGTCGGTGTCGCTGAGGTACCGGTCCGCGGGGCCCTTGCCGCCGTCGTGGTACGCCTGCGCCGCTGCGTCCGCGCGTGCGGCGGCCTCGCCGGAGGCGAGCACCGATACGAACCGTTCGAAGACGGCCACCGCCCCGGCGTCGGAGGGGAGTTCGTACTGGGCGGCGCGCATAGCCTCCCCGGCGGAGGCCCGCACGCCGTAGGCGACGGCCGCACCGTAGATGCCGTCCTCGTCCAGCACGACGTACAGGCCGTCCTCGCCCAGCCGGTCGTGCACGCTCGCCAGCAGGGCCTCCTCATCACCGCCCAACGCCTCGGTCGGCAGCACCATGACGTACGTCGGGACGCCGGTCCGCTCGGCGGCCTTCGCGAACAGCGGGGCGGCGGACCGGGGGACGGAACGCGGCACCTGGTCGCTGACGTACACCGGTTCCTCGGCCAACTGCCGTGCGAGGTAGGTCGAACGGGGGACGGCGGACGCGTTGTCGGCGGCCACGACCGGGGCGGGTGCGGCGAGGACGAGGGCGAGCACCAGCAGCGTCAGCGTCACGGCTCTGTGCATCGAGCGCCCCCGTCCGTCCTCATGTGCGCCCGCCCATCCTGCCCGCCCCCGCCGGCCTTGGGATTTCGGGGGCGGTGCGGAGGCGGCGGCCGGGGGCGCATCAGGTGAGGCTGACGCCGAGCCGCCCCAGGATGGTGAAGGCGTGGGTGCCGTAAACGGCAAGAACGCCGGCCACCACCAAGGCGATCGCACTGAGGGTGATGAGCCAGGACATGCGGATGCTGCCGCGGTCGCATGCGGGCTCGTGGTGTTCGATGTTTTCGCGCATCAGGTGCTTTCAGGTAGGTGTGGTTTCGTGTCGACGGCCAGCACGTTGTCGCACTGGTCGCGGACGTATGCGTTGTGCGTGGCGATGACGACAGCACAGCCGGAGTCGCTCAGCGCCCGGAGGGTGTCGACGACCATGACGGTGTTGTCGTGATCCAAAGCACCAGTGGGCTCGTCGGCGAGGACGAGTGCCGGTTGCTTTACCAGCAGGCGGGCCAGTGCGACGCGCTGTTGTTCGCCGCCGCTGAGGCGGTGGACGTGCTCGCTCTCCCGGCCTGCGAGCCCGACCCGGTCGAGGGCTTCAGCGCTCGTAGGGGCGCCGCCCCTACGACGCCGGGGCTTGGCGGCGACGTCGAGGTTGGCGACGATGGTGGCATTGTCGATGAGCGCGTAGTTCTGGAAGAGGTAGCCGAGGACGTCCCGGCGGAAGCGGCGGGCGCCGCGCTGACCGAGCTGAGTGAGGTCACGTCCTTCGTGGACGATGCGCCCGGCGGTCGGGGTATCGAGCAGTCCCAGACAGTTGAGGAGAGTGGACTTGCCCGATCCGCTGGGCCCGGTGAGCGCAAGCATGCGCCGTGGTTCCACGGTGAATGAGACACCTGACCACAAGGTGCGGGAGCCGAAGGACTTGGCAAGGTGTTGGGTCTCGATCACCGGCCGGCTCCTGCAGGGGGCTTCTTCGGGGTCACGACTGGGTCGCTCCTTCCCTGACGATGCGACGGTGGAACACTGTCAGCGCCACGAGGACCGCGGCGACCTCCACGGTGAGCAGCACGCCGGTGACTCCGAGGTCGACTCCGGTGAGCTCAACGGGGGCGCGGGGCGGTGGGATGCCGAGGGCTTCGAACTTCTCGAGCTCGCTGTTCTGCTGCCAGACCTGCCAGGGCACCCAGGCCGCGAGGAGCGACGCGAGGACCGCCTCGACGGTGAGGACCGGGCGATGGGTCGCGGAGAACGTCCATCCGCAGATGTGACGGGCGAAGATCGCCTGCGCGTTCTTCCGGGAGTGCACGATGCAGACCCCGATTCCCGTGATCAGCAACACAGCGACAGCCACCGCGAGATTGAACAACCGAAGTCTGAAGTCACCCACGACCTGCCGCAGTTTCAGCGCGGCATCTTCTGCGATCGGGACCATGCCGCTGACATAGGTCTCCAGATGGTGCCGTTCGATGCCTGCCACGACGTCGTCCGGACTCTTGAAGACGATGCTCGCCTGCGATGCGTATGCGGTGTAGCCCTTGTCGCTCAGATAGGGCGACCCGTTGGGGAAGGCGATGACGACGGGATCGGTGACGAACGATTCGTCCGCGCCCGGGCGGGGGTCGGCCCGGGACTGGCCACGGGGGTTGTAGGTGAACACGGACTGGCCGTTCCGTACCGGCAGCACTGTGATGTCGGCACGGTCGACACTCTTCGGATCGCTTGGACTCAGCAATCCGGGTACCAGGCTGCGCAGCAGGTCGGTGTGGGCGGACAAGCCGGAGGGAACGAACAGCCGTACCTGCTTGCGGTCGTTCACGTTGGAGGGGATGCGCTGCCCCTCGACGTCGAGAAGCGGCTGCTGGGCGAGGAAAGTCTCGTTGACGAGCAGGACGTCGCCGGGTGGCAGGTCCTCGCGGGGTGCGGACTTTCGTAGCCCCCGGTGCCCGACCACGATGACTTGACCGTCTCGGTCGGCCTCGCGAAGCCAGGCCCCGACGGCCCGGTCCAGGTCCTTGAGCGCATCGGGGCTGGCTAGGCTCCCGTTGAGGGTGATCGAGGTGGCCTTGCCGACCCGTTCGTACGCCTCGCTGCTCGTTTGCCGCTCGACGACGTCCTGTCCGGCGAGCACGACGGCCGTGGCGATGCTCAGCGTGAGCAGCAGCGCGGGGACGCGCACCGTGTACGCGCTCAATGAGGCTGCTCGTGAAGGGAGTTCACCTTTGAGGGCGCTGAGGATTCTGGTCTGGAACGTGAGCCAGAGCATCGCCCCGTGGGTGACGACGGCGACCAGACTGAGCGCCGTGCCGAGTCCGAGGGCGGTCAGGGCGTACAGGCCGAACCATGCGAGGTCGTTGTAGAGCGCGAGGAGTACTCCGGCGACGACGGTCGTTCCGGCCAGGACCGGCGCCCAGAAAACGGCGAGCTGCCGCAGGTCGCGCACCATGATCCGACTGAAGGACCGGCCCTGTAGTCGCAGCACGCCGTATGCCTTGGCGTTGAGCATCACGCCCGCACCGGTCATGGCCACTGCCGCCAGGGCCACGACGAAGAACGACTGGTAAAGCGCGCCTCCCGCGTAGACGGTCCCCAACTGCGACAGGGAGAAGGGGTGATTCACGGTGGCGCGCAAGCCGAAGGAGGAGAGCAGCTTTGTCAGCTCTGCAGCGTCCCCGTCGGTGCCGAACACGTAATAGAAGCCCCGGGGGTCCCGGTGCCCGAGCTCTCCTATCGGATGGACCTCTGTCCGGTAGCTGCCGCTGAACGCCGGGTAGCCGTCCGACAGCCATTCGGCCCGGGGGCCACTCGACGTCATGTAGAGGTGCCTGCGGCTGTACGGTTCGGAGAGGTCGGGAACCTCACGGGCGACCGACGCATCGTGTTCTGCGGCGAAGCGCGTCACCTCATGCACGATCCTGGTGCCGCTCGTGGAGCCGTCTGTGTCAGTGACCCATACCACGGCGGAATGGCCCAGCACCCAGTCCTCGTCGAGGCTCCGCACGAAAAGGAAAGCGAGCACCCCGGAGAACGCCAGTACGGCCACGTGCACGAACGTGATACTTCGGTGGAGCAAGAGATCGCCTTGGTAGGGGCGCCGCCGGCGCGCGCCGTACGTATGGTGGACGATGGTGGGTGGGTCACCAGGGGACAGGAACCTCCGCAGTCCTCCCCTGGTGGCCCACTCACGTTCAGGTCGCTCGTGCCGTGTAAGGCCGGGCGGGAGTCAGCAACTAGTGTTGTAGTACGACTCGTTGCCGCTCAGTGCCACAGGAGCCTGTGTGAAGGACCAGCTGCCCGCAGCCGCCTCGTCACTGTCGATGCGTGCGCCGACGGACGTCGAGCCGTGGCACGTGTCGTCGTGGTAGTAATCCGACCACACGACCGCGGTCCCCGCGCCGTAGTCCCAGGTGCCGCCACCCACGTGCTTGATGGTCGCCAGAGCCGGCGTGGCTCCGACCAGAACGAGGATGCCGGCCGCTGCCGCTGCCCTGAGTCCTTGTTTCTTCTTCACTCGAACTCCCTTGCTCGCGAGGCGATTTGACGAGTGCGACCCTCTCGTGAAGGGTTGTTGAAGATCAAGGAAGTTTTCGGACGGCCAACGTCGGTGTCCGTCGACTGAAAACGATCGTTAGCTGGTCTGGTCGTTACTGAACCGCCTTCCAGTCCGCCTCGCGATCGCCCGGTCGCCGAGTGCGGACGTCACCTGGCCGGGTGGCCGAGGAGCATCGTGGGGGCGCCCGCGACGCGGGTGAGGAACACGGTGGCCGAGCCCGGGCCCCGAGGCTTCACCTTCCGCCGCAGCTCCTCGGGTTCGACGGCGGAGCCGCGCTTCTTCACCGTCAGCGTGCCGATCCGCCGCTCGCGGACCAGGGCGCGCAGCCGCTTGAGGTGGAACGGCAGCACGTCGGTGATCTCGTACGCGGTGGCGAACGGCGTGGGGGTGAGGGCGTCGGCGGTGACGTACGCGATCGTCGGGTCGATCAGCCGGCCGCCGACGGCCGCCGCCGCCTCCGCGACGAGATGGGCGCGGATCACCGCGCCGTCCGGCTCGTAGAGGTAGCGGCCGACGGGGCCCGGCTCCGGGTCGGGCAGCCCGGCGCCGTGCAGGGTCGCGCCCTGCGGCAGCAGTGTGGCCCGCACGCGCGGACCGTTTCCGCCCGCGGGCCCGCCGAACCAGAGCACGGCCTCCTTCACGTCCCCGGCGCAGGAGATCCACTCCGCCTCGGCCTCCTCCGGCACCACGTCGTGCGGGATGCCGGGCGCCACCTTGAGGGCGGCGTGCCGCGCGGCGCGTGCGGTGTCGATCGCCCAGCTCAGCGGCGGTGAGTAGGCCTCCGGGTCGAAGATGCGGCCGCCCCGGCGCCCGCCGCGCCGGGCGGGGTCGACGAACACGGCGTCGCAGCCGGTGAGGTCCGCTGCGGCGACGTCGCCGCAGCGCACCTCGATCAGGCCGTCCAGCCCGAGTGCCGCCGCGTTGGCGCGGGCGACGGCGCAGGTCAGCGGGTCGCGGTCGACCGCCCGGACGGACAGGCCGGCCCGGGCCAGGGCGAGTGCGTCGCCTCCGACGCCGCAGCCCAGGTCGGCGATGCGGCCCACCCCGCGCGAGGCGAACCCGGCGGCGCGGTGCTCCGCGACCGCCGTACGGGTGGCCTGCTCCAGCCCGTTCGGTGTGAAGAACATCCGGGCCGCGTCCGCCGCGCCGAACTTGGCGACGGCTCGCTGCCGCAGCCGGGCCTGAGCGACGGCCGCGGTCACCAGCGACGGCGGATGCGTCCGCCGCAGCCGGGTCACCACGGCCAGCTCGTCCGCGGGGTCGTGGTCGCGCAGCGCGTGCAGCAGCGTCGTGCCCTCGGGCGTCAGCAGCGCGGCGAACGCGGCGACGTCCGCTGGTACGTCGTCCGGCGGGGGGTCCGGTGCGGCGCCGGGCACGTGGTCCGGCGGGTCGGGGGGACCTGGCGTGTCGGGGGTGTCGGATACGGCCACACGGCTCATTCTCCCCGCCGCGCCGGAACGTCTGCGGGGTGTCCCCGGGAGCGGGTGGCACGATCCGGCGTCATGCGAGTAATACGACAAAAGGGAAATATGGCCGGGCGAATGACCCGTCCCGTCCTGGCCTTCTCCGCCCTCGCGCTACTCGCCGCCCTCGCCCCCGGCGCGGGATCGACCGACGGGCCGCCGCCCGCCTCGGCCGCCGGCGACCCGGCGCAGGCGGACGGGCCCGCCACGGCGACCGGTGCCGGAACCGCCGGAACCGCCGCGCCCGGCGAGGACCGGGCGGCACCGGGGGAGCGGGAGGACGCCTCGCGACAGGACGGCCGGACCGGGGCACCGCCCGCGACGCGTCACCGCGACGACGGCCGGCCCCCCGGCCACGGGGGCGGGGAACCGGCCGCCCGCCCGCGCGCCGCGGGCCGCGTCGCCGCGTCGGCACGCCGCCCGCTCGCGCTCTCCTCCGCCGTGGGCCCCGCCGCGCGCGCCCGGGCGCTGGCCACCGCCGACACCCTCGCCGCGCACGCCGCACGCATCCAGCGGCGGGTCGCCGCGTACCACCGCTGGGGGCTTCGGCCGCCGCCACCGCGCCCCGCGCCGCCCGTCGTCAAGCCACGCGTCCGTGGCGCCACGGTGGTGCGCCGGGTGCCCACGGACGACCGGGTCGTCTTCCTCACCATCGACGACGGCGCGCGGAAGAGCCCCGAGTTCCTGCGCATGGTGGACGACCTCGACATCCCCGTGACGTCCTTCCTCGCCGACGACGAGGCGGTGCTCGGCCCGGGATACGGATACTTCCGCCGCCTGGAGATCCTCGGCGGGACCGTCCAGAACCACACGCTCACCCACCCCTACCTGCCGGCGCTCTCCTATCGGGAGCAGCGCCGCGAGATCTGCGGGCAACAGGACCGCATCCAGGAGGAGATGGGCGGTCCCCAGCCGCGCCTTTTCCGTCCGCCGTACGGCGCCTACGACCGGGACACCCTGCGCGCGGCCCGCGCCTGCGGCCTGGACGCCGTCGTGCTGTGGGGCATGGAGGCATGGGCGGACCGCATCGACTTCCAGGGGCCCGGCGCCGACCTCTACCCGGGCGCCGTGATCCTCACCCACTACCGCGGCCCGGCCTCCTGGGGCGACGGCGGCACCATGGCCGACATGCTGCGCGGCGTGCTGGAGGCCGCCGCCGAGCAGGGCTACGCCGTCGGCCGGATGGAGGACTACCTGTGAGCGGCCCGCCCGCTCAGCGCCCGTACAGCGTGGTGAGGTCGATCTCCATGGGGAACGGGACGACGACCGAGAGCGTGTCCCGGTGGATGCCGGTGGCCACGTAGGCGCCCGTGGTGTCGTCCAACTCGTAGGCGTGCACGACCGTCCGGTCGCCCTCCTCCTCGACGCGCCAGAAGTGCCGGATACCGGCGTGGGCATACTTCAGCGGCTTTGTCTCGCGGTCCCGTGCGACGGACTCCGGCGAGACGATCTCGACGACGAGGACGACTTCCCCGGGCAGGTAGGAGGTGCGCTGTTTCTTCGGGGGCGCGTCCACGACCAGGATGTCCGGCTCCGGGCGCTGGCGTTCACCCAGACGGATGGTCATCTCGGCGGGTACACGAAGGTGGTGCGGGGCCGCGAGCTCTATGGCGTTGGCCAGCCGCCGCATCACGATGCTGTGGAACTCGGTCTGCGGCGACATCATGATGAGCGCTCCGTCGATCAGCTCGGTGCGCGGGGCGGACGGCGGAAGCCGGTCCAGGTCGTCGGCCGTCCAGCCGTCCGGGGGCGCCGGCCACAACCAGTCCGGCAGGGATTCCGCACTCACAGTCGGCACTCCTTCGCAGGGCGGACACCTCGACGCGTCGATGCCGCTCAGCGTACCGCCGAGGCCCCGGGACACTCCGGTCGTTGGCACTCTGGTTGACGGAGTGCTAACCGCGGCATAATCTCGGTTCTGGCACTCTCCACCGGTGAGTGCCAAAGGCGCGACGGGCAGATCCGGCACCCGCGACGACGGGTCTTCCAGGTCGCCACCCCAGACATTCATGACCCCGCTGAGAACTCCGAAGGGGGAGGTCGGATCGTGACGACCGCCACCAGCTCCAAGGTTGCCATCAAGCCGCTCGAGGACCGCATCGTGGTCCAGCCGCTCGACGCCGAGCAGACCACGGCCTCGGGCCTGGTCATCCCGGACACGGCGAAGGAGAAGCCCCAGGAGGGCACCGTCCTGGCCGTCGGCCCGGGCCGCTTCGAGGACGGCAACCGCCTGCCGCTCGACGTGTCCGTCGGCGACGTCGTGCTGTACAGCAAGTACGGCGGCACCGAGGTGAAGTACAACGGCGAGGAGTACCTCGTCCTCTCGGCTCGCGACGTCCTCGCGATCGTCGAGAAGTAAGCACCTCCAGCAAGCCGAGAAAGCCGAAGAGAAGCTTTCGATCCGCGCCCCGGTACCCGCCGTGCATGAGCTTCCGGGACCGGGGCGCGGTTCATTCGAGAGGACCCATAGCTCCCATGGCCAAGATCCTGAAGTTCGACGAGGACGCCCGTCGTGCCCTCGAGCGCGGCGTCAACAAGCTCGCCGACACCGTCAAGGTGACCATCGGCCCCAAGGGCCGCAACGTCGTCATCGACAAGAAGTTCGGCGCCCCGACCATCACCAACGACGGTGTCACCATCGCCCGCGAGGTCGAGGCCGAGGACCCCTACGAGAACCTCGGCGCCCAGCTGGTGAAGGAGGTGGCGACCAAGACCAACGACATCGCGGGCGACGGCACCACCACCGCCACCGTGCTGGCGCAGGCGCTGGTCCGCGAGGGCCTGCGCAACGTCGCCGCCGGCGCCTCCCCCGCCGCCCTGAAGAAGGGCATCGACGCCGCGGTCAAGGCCGTCTCCGACGACCTGGTCGGCACCGCGCGCCCGATCGACTCCAAGGAGGACATCGCCGCGGTCGCCGCGCTGTCCGCCCAGGACAAGCAGGTCGGCGAGCTGATCGCCGAGGCGATGGACAAGGTCGGCAAGGACGGTGTCATCACCGTCGAGGAGTCGCAGACCTTCGGCCTGGAGCTGGACTTCACCGAGGGCATGGCCTTCGACAAGGGCTACCTGTCGCCCTACATGGTCACCGACCAGGAGCGTATGGAGGCCGTCCTCGACGACCCGTACATCCTGATCCACCAGGGCAAGATCAGCTCCATCCAGGACCTGCTGCCGCTGCTCGAGAAGATCATGCAGGCCGGCAACAGCTCCAAGCCGCTGCTGATCATCGCCGAGGACGTCGAGGGCGAGGCGCTGTCCACCCTCGTCGTCAACAAGATCCGCGGCACCTTCAACGCCGTCGCCGTCAAGGCGCCCGGCTTCGGCGACCGCCGCAAGGCGATGCTCGGCGACATGGCCACCCTCACCGGCGGCACCGTCATCGCCGAGGAGGTCGGCCTCAAGCTCGACCAGGCCGGTCTGGACGTGCTGGGCACCGCCCGCCGCGTGACCGTCACCAAGGACGACACCACCCTCGTCGACGGCGGCGGCAAGGCCGAGGACGTGCAGGGCCGCGTCGCCCAGATCAAGTCCGAGATCGAGACCACCGACTCCGACTGGGACCGCGAGAAGCTCCAGGAGCGCCTGGCCAAGCTGGCCGGGGGCGTCTGCGTGATCCGCGTGGGCGCGGCCACCGAGGTCGAGCTCAAGGAGAAGAAGCACCGCCTGGAGGACGCCATCTCCGCGACCCGCGCCGCGGTCGAGGAGGGCATCGTCTCCGGTGGCGGTTCCGCGCTGGTGCACGCCGCCAAGGTGCTCGAGGGCTCGCTCGACAAGAAGGACGACGAGGCCACCGGTGTCGCCGTGGTCCGCCGCGCGCTCGTCGAGCCGCTGCGCTGGATCGCCGAGAACGCCGGCCTGGAGGGCTACGTCATCACCTCCAAGGTCGCCGAGCTCGACAAGGGCCAGGGCTTCAACGCCGCCACCGGCGAGTACGGCGACCTGGTGAAGGCCGGTGTCCTCGACCCGGTCAAGGTCACCCGTTCCGCGCTGGAGAACGCCGCGTCCATCGCGTCGCTGCTCCTCACGACCGAGACCCTGGTCGTCGAGAAGCCGGCCGAGGAGGACGAGGCCGCCGGAGGCGGCCACGGTCACGCGCACTGAGCCTGACCGCTCCGCGAGCCGACGACGAGGCCCGGGGCACCCCGCGAGGGGTGCCACGGGCCTCGCCCGTTTTCGCGGCCCGTTCCCGGAGCCCGTTCCGTCAGGGGGGGGCGCGGACGCCGTCAGGCGGACGCCTCCGCGCCGAGTTCGCGCATCAGCCGCGGGATGTCGTAGTGCCACCAGCTCTCGTGGATCTTCCCGTCCTGGAACCGGCACACGGTCGTGCCGGTCATGGTGCACTCCCGGCCGGTGGGCGCGATGCCCATGAAGTCGCCGCGGTGCCGGCCCCGCCACGTCCAGAGCGTCACCACCGTGTCCCCCTCGGCCACCTGCCGGTCGAGGGTGAAGTCGAAGTCGAACGCCTCCCGCCAGCGGGTGACGTCGGCCTTCAGTACGTCCCGACCGACGGTCGTGTTCGCCTCCTTGGCCACGTCGTGGTCCACGTGGTCCGGGATGTACAGCTCGTCGATGACGTCGATGTCGCCGCCGACGGCGACCTCCTCGTAGAAGCGGCGCATGGTCTCCGCGTTGAAGGTCTCGTCCCGCACCACGTCGAGGTCGGTGAAGGTGGGCATGCCGTCGCAGAGCGCCACCATCTCCCGGAACACCCGGTCGGTCTCCGGGAGCCGGGAGTTGCGCATCGCCTCCTCGTACGACGGGAACTCGACGATCTCGACGAAGTGCGCGCCGTCCGAACGGTCCCGGCCCACCACCTCGTGCGTCGCCGTCCGCTTGCCCCGGGTCTGCTCGGCCCACGTGTCCATGAGCCGGTTCATCTCCTCGAACCTGTCGGTCCGGCAGTCGATGAGCTGGAGGAAAGTCATGGCGCCTCCCGCGCTGGCGGAGGTCCCGTCAGCCGTCGGGGCCTCGCTGGTCGGAGGTCGTCCCGGTGCCGAGGAGGGTACCGACGGACGCCGGCGGCGGCCCTTTCCCTTCCAGCTTAGGGCGGTTCGCGGCAGGTCTCACGCGGTCACTTCGGCCCGTACTTCCGGCCCGTTCCGGTGCTCGCGCGGGCCAGCACGCCGCGCGGGGCGAGCCGCATGAGTCCCGCCAGCGCCTTGTACCGGGGGTCCGGGACGGACAGGGTGCGGCCCCGAGCCAGGTCGGCGAGCGCGGCGTCCACGACCCGTGCCGCGTCCAGCCACATCCACCCGGGCACGTTCCCGGCGTCCATGCCCGCCCGCTGGTGGAACTCCGTGCGCACGAAACCCGGGCACAGTGCCATCAGCCGTACCCCGGAACCCGCCAGGTCGGCCGCGACGCCCTGGGTGAACTGCGTGATCCAGGCCTTGGACGCGCCGTAGGTGCCGCGCGGCAGGAACGCGGCGACCGAGGCGACGTTGACCACGCCGCCGCGCCCGCGCTCCCGCATGGCCTCCGCGGCCGCCGCCGTGGAGCGCAGCACCGCCTCGCAGTGCACCCGCAGCATCGTCAGCTCGTCGGCCATCGGCACGTCGAGGAAGCGCCCCTTGTTGCCGAAGCCCGCGTTGTTCACCAGCAGGTCCACCGGACGGTCGCGGTCGCCGACGCGCTCCTCCAGCGCGACGATGCCCTTCTCGGTGGCGAGGTCGGCGGTGAGGACGGAGACCTCGACGCCGTGCCGGTCGTGCAGGTCGGTGGCCCGCTCGTGCAGCCGTTCGGTGTCCCGGGCGAGCAGCACCAGGTGGTGCCCGTCCCGGGCGAGCCGTTCGGCGAACGCGGCGCCGAGGCCCGCGGTGGCCCCGGTGATCAGTGCAGTCGTCATGCGGGCACGCTATCGGCCGTCGGAAAGGCGCTGTCAGGAAGGCGCTGTCAGGAAGGCGCCGTCAGGAGGACGCCGTCCGGCGCAGCGCCTTGTTCCGCGCCTCGGGGTGCAGGGCCTCGCCCGCGTCGAGCAGTTTCGGCAGCAGGTCGGGCTCGGTGGTGACGGCCCGGAACAGCAGCGAGACGGTGACGTCGTGGCCGGGCCGGTGCACGAGGTCGATCGGGTCCCCGGCGCGGATCTCGCCCGGTTCGATCACCCGCAGGTAGGCGCCTGGGGCGGCGCGCTGCGTGAAGGTCTTCACCCAGCCCTTCTCCCCGAGCCAGCCGGCGAACGTGCGGCACGGGATGCGGGCGCTGCTGACCTCCAGCAGCAGGTCGGCGCCGATCCGCCAGCGTTCGCCGATCCGTGCGCCGTTCACGTCGACGCCCGAGGTGGTGAGGTTCTCGCCGAAGACGCCGCCGGTCAGTTCGCGGCCCAGCTCGCCTGCCCAGACGTCGAGGTCCTCGCGCGCGTAGGCGTACACGGCCTGGTGGTCGCCGCCGTGGTGGCGCAGGTCGCCGATGGTGTCGCCGGTCAGCCCGCTGCCGCCGACCCCCTTGGCTCCCGGTGCCGTGACGGAGACGGGGCCGTCGGCCGGGCGCTTGTCGATACCCGTGACGTGGGTGGGCGAGTCGGTGTAGTCCGCGGTGCGCGGCCGGGCGAGGTTCACGGACAGCAGCTGCATCATGGACGCACGCTAGCCCCGGGGCCGTCGCCGGGGCGACCGCACAGGCCCTGCTCCGCGCGAGGCGGGTCACCCCGGCCGCGCCGATGATGAATCGTTTCTGCTCAGCCGCCCGAGCCTGACGACGTCGCGATCAGACGGTGGCGTGCCCGGCCCATCAGCTCCTCGCGCTCGTCCTCGGTCAGGCCGCCCCACACGCCGTACGGTTCGCGGACCGTGAGCGCGTGCGCCGCACACTCGGAGCGGACGGGGCAGCGCATGCAGACCTCTTTCGCGGATGCCTCACGCGCACTTCGGGCCGCTCCGCGCTCACCCTCGGGGTGGAAGAACAGGGAACTGTCGACGCCCCGGCAGGCGGCCAGCAGCTGCCAGTCCCACAGATCGGCGTTCGGGCCCGGGAGGCGGGAGAAATCTGCCATTGCGTGTCCCCTCAGTGGCGTAGTGCGACTGATGTGTCACTCATCGGTAAATATGATCCCTTGCCGAATCTAGCTATTACCCAACCGAAACGGAAGGAATCCCGACCAAACAGGGCATTCATGAACGAGCAGCGCGGCTGCGTGATCTCACCCGACCGTGTCCGTACACTCACGTAGAGTGCCGGAGGCGGCCGCGGCAGCCCGTAACTCTTTTGGGTGACCGTCGTTGAGAGTGCGGAGGTGGTCGACGAGAACCGTCGGGAACCGCGGGTTCCCGGAGTCGTCGGCCGCACACAGGTGACGTTCTGCAACAGCCTGGAGGCTCAAGGTGATGCGCATCAGTGGCGGAGGGTGGTCATGACGTCCGTCCTCGTCTGCGACGACTCCCCGCTTGCCCGAGAGGCGCTCCGCCGCGCGGTCGCGACCGTGCCCGGTGTCGAGCGAGTGACGACGGCCGCCAACGGTGAGGAAGTCCTCCGCCGCTGGGGTGCCGACCGCTCCGACCTCATCCTCATGGATGTCCGGATGCCCGGCCTGGGAGGTGTGGAGACCGTCCGGCGGCTGCTGTCCGCCGACCCCGGCGCCCGCATCATCATGCTGACCGTGGCCGAGGACCTGGACGGCGTCGCCCTCGCGGTGGCCGCCGGTGCCCGCGGCTACCTGCACAAGGACGCCTCGCGCGCCGAACTGCGGGCCACCGTCACGCAGGCCCTGGCCGACCCGACCTGGCGGCTCGCCCCGCGGCGGCTGCGTTCGGCGGAGATGGGCGCGGCTCCCACCCTCACCGCCCGGGAGATCCAGGTGCTGGAGGGCATGAGTCACGGCCGTTCGAACGCCGAGATCGGCCGCGAACTGTTCCTCTCCGAGGACACGGTCAAGACCCACGCCCGTCGGCTGTTCAAGAAGCTCGGCGCCTCCGACCGCGCGCACGCCGTCGCCCTCGGCTTCCGCTGGGGCCTCGTCCGCTAGGGCCTGTCCGGGACGCCACGCGCCCCAGCCCGGCAACTTCTCGCAGGTCGCGTACGTCGCCCGGTCTCCCCGACGGGTGCGGGAAGCCCTCCCGCACCCGTCGGCCCGGGGGCCGACCGGCGCCGGGCCGGGCCGGAACACTCGCGCGTGCCGCATGCTTGAGGTATGGAGTTCCTCGGAACCGGCCGGACAGGCGTGAGGGGAGGGCACGGGAAGTGACCGCGAGTGCGACCGCTCACAGTGCGCATAACGCTTCTGTGCAGAACCAGGGCCGCGATGCGGCGAAACGCAGGGGCCCGGTGCACCATGGACCGATGCGCGACGACGAGAACTCGCCGATCGGCGCCCTCGTCCAGCGCGCCGTCGAGGGGGACGACCAGGCCACGCACGACCTTCTCGCCCACGTGCACCCTCTCGCTCTGCGCTACTGCCGTACCCGGCTGACCCGGCTGCCCGGCGACGCCCGCCACTTCGTGGACGACCTGGCGCAGGAGGTGTGCCTGGCGGTGCTCTGCGCGCTGCCCCGCTACCGCGACACCGGCAAGCCCTTCGACGCCTTCGTGGTCGCCATCGCCCAGCACAAGGTCGCCGACCTTCAGCGGGCCGCCATGCGCCACCCCGGAAGCACGGCCTTCCCCTCAGACGAGATGCCCGAGCGGCCCGACGACTCGCTCGGCCCGGAGGAACGCGCCCTGCTCAGCAGCGACGCCGAGTGGGCGAAGAAACTCCTCGCCAACCTCCCGGAGCACCAGCGCGAACTGGTGCTGCTCCGGGTCGCCGTAGGGCTCTCGGCCGAGGAGACCGGCCAGATGCTCGGCATGTCCCCGGGGGCCGTACGCGTCGCCCAGCACCGGGCGCTCAGCAGACTGCGCGCGCTGGCCGAGCAGTAGGCCCGCCGCCGCTGCCGGCCCCGTGCCGGGTCCGGTGAGGATCACCCGCCCGGCCCGCTAGCATGGACGTCCGCGCCGCGCAAGCATTGGGAAGGTGTCATGACAGGCAACATCGACGGAGTGCCCGCCAAGTTCGCCATGCTCGGGCTGACCTACGACGATGTGCTCCTGCTGCCGGGCGAGTCGGACATGGCCCCGCAGGACATCGACACCTCCTCGCAGGTCTCCCGCAACGTCCGGGTCAACGTGCCGCTGCTGTCCGCCGCGATGGACAAGGTCACCGAGGACCGCATGGCCATCGCCATGGCTCGCCAGGGCGGCGTCGGCGTGCTGCACCGCAACCTGTCGATCGAGGACCAGGCCGCCCAGGTCGACCGGGTCAAGCGGTCGGAGTCGGGCATGGTCACCGACCCGATCACCATCGGGCCCGACGCGGACCTGCGGGAGGCGGACGCGCTGTGCGGCCGCTTCCGGATCAGCGGTGTGCCGGTGACAGACGGCACGGGCAAGCTGCTCGGCATCGTGACCAACCGCGACATGGCCTTCGAGCTGGACCGCAGCCGTCAGGTCCGTGAGGTCATGACGCCGATGCCGCTGGTCACCGGCAAGGTCGGCATCTCCCGCGGCGACGCCATGGAGCTGCTGCGCCGGCACAAGATCGAGAAGCTGCCGCTGGTCGACGGCGAGGGTGTGCTCAAGGGCCTCATCACCGTCAAGGACTTCGTCAAGGCGGAGAAGTACCCGGACGCCGCCAAGGACGCCGAGGGCCGTCTGCTCGTCGGCGCGGCGGTCGGCGTCGCCGGCGACGCGTACGACCGCGCGCAGGCCCTGATCGAGGCGGGCGTCGACTTCGTCGTCGTGGACACCGCGCACGGCCACTCCCGGCTGGTCGGCGACATGGTCGCCAAGATCAAGGCCGACTCGTCGGTCGACGTGGTCGGCGGCAACGTCGCCACCCGCGAGGGCGCGCAGGCGCTGATCGACGCGGGCGTCGACGGCATCAAGGTCGGTGTCGGGCCCGGCTCCATCTGCACCACCCGCGTGGTCGCCGGCATCGGCGTCCCGCAGGTCACCGCGATCTACGAGGCCGCGCTCGCCGCCAAGGAGGCCGGTGTCCCGGTCATCGGCGACGGCGGCCTGCAGTACAGCGGCGACATCGCCAAGGCGCTGGTCGCCGGCGCCGACACGGTGATGCTCGGCAGCCTGCTGGCCGGCTGCGAGGAGTCCCCGGGCGAGCTGCTCTTCATCAACGGCAAGCAGTTCAAGTCCTACCGCGGCATGGGCTCGCTCGCCGCCATGCAGACCCGCGGCGACCAGCGTTCCTTCTCCAAGGACCGCTACTTCCAGGAGGAGGTCGGCGCCGACGACAAGCTGATCCCCGAGGGCGTCGAGGGCCAGGTGCCCTACCGCGGCCCGCTGGGCGCCGTCGTCCACCAGCTCGTCGGCGGTCTGAAGCAGTCCATGTTCTACGTCGGCGGCCGGACCGTGCCGGACATGAAGGAGCACGGCCGCTTCGTCCGCATCACCGCGGCGGGGCTCAAGGAGAGCCACCCGCACGACATCCAGATGACCACCGAGGCGCCGAACTACTCGCGGCGCTGAGCCGCCCGTACCGGCTCGTCCCAGCCCGCGGCCGTCCGGCCGCGGGCTGCGGCGCGTCGGGGATACTGGCACCGCACTCGCAGACGGAAGGGCCCACACGTGACTGAGATCGAGATCGGACGCGGGAAGCGCGGCCGCAAGGCGTACGCGTTCGACGACATCGCCGTCGTCCCGAGCCGGCGCACGCGCGACCCGAAGGAGGTCTCGATCGCCTGGCAGATCGACGCCTACCGCTTCGAGCTGCCCTTCCTGGCGGCCCCCATGGACTCCGTCGTCTCCCCGCAGGCCGCCATCCGCATCGGCGAACTCGGCGGCCTCGGCGTGCTCAACCTCGAGGGCCTGTGGACCCGTTACGAGGACCCCGAGCCGCTCCTCGCGGAGATCGCGGAACTGGACGAGGCCGACGCCAACCGCCGTATGCAGGAGGTCTACGCCGAGCCGATCAAGGAGGAGCTGATCGGCCGCCGCATCAAGGAGGTGCGCGACGCGGGCGTCGTCACCGCCGCCGCGCTGTCGCCGCAGCGCACCGCGCAGTTCTCCAAGGCCGTGGTGGACGCCGGCGTCGACCTCTTCGTCATCCGCGGCACCACCGTCTCCGCCGAGCACGTGTCGGGGCGGGCCGAGCCGCTGAACCTCAAGCAGTTCATCTACGAGCTGGACGTCCCGGTGATCGTCGGCGGCTGCGCCACCTACACCGCGGCGCTGCACCTGATGCGGACCGGTGCGGCGGGCGTGCTCGTCGGCTTCGGCGGCGGCGCCGCGCACACCACGCGGAACGTGCTGGGCATCCAGGTGCCGATGGCCACGGCCGTCGCCGACGTCGCCGCCGCGCGGCGCGACTACCTCGACGAGTCCGGCGGCCGGTACGTGCACGTGATCGCCGACGGGGGCGTCGGCTGGTCCGGCGACCTCCCGAAGGCGGTCGCCTGCGGCGCGGACGCGGTGATGATGGGCTCCCCGCTCGCGCGCGCCACGGACGCCCCCGGCCGCGGCCACCACTGGGGCATGGAGGCCGTCCACGAGGACGTGCCGCGCGGCAAGCGCATGGACCTGGGCACCGTCGGCACGACGGAGGAGATCCTCCTCGGGCCCTCCCACACGCCGGACGGGTCGATGAACTTCTTCGGGGCCCTGCGGCGTGCGATGGCGACGACCGGCTACTCCGACCTCAAGGAGTTCCAGCGCGTCGAGGTCACGGTCGCGCGCTCGCGCTGACCCCGGTGCCGTCGTCGCGGCTCAGAGCCGGTGCGCCGCGCCCGTGGGGCTGACGCCGCGGGTGTCCAGCAGGAGCTGGGACTTGGCCGCCAGGCCCTGGAGGTCGTAGACGCGGTGGTTCTGCAGCAGCACCGTCAGGTCCGCCGCCCCCGCGGCCTCGTACAGCGAGTCGGCGCGGGGGACGGCGACCCCTCCCGCCTCCCAGCGCTGCACGTACGGGTCGTGGAAGCCGACCTCCGCGCCCAGGTCGCGCAGCCGGCTCGCGATCTCCTCGGCGGGTGAGCCGGCCCGGTCCGCCAGGTCGGCCTTGTAGGTGACGCCCAGCAGCAGCACCCGCGCGCCGCGGGCGGACTTGCCGTGTTCGTTGAGTAGCGCGGCGGCGCGTTGCGTCACATAGCGCGGCATGCGGGCGTTCACCTCCTGCGCCAGTTCCACCATCCTCAGCGGGTAGCCGAGCGAACGGCTCGGGTACGACAGGTGGTTGGGGTCGATGGGCACGCTGTGGCCGCCCACCCCGGGCCCCGGCCGGAAGGCATGGAAGCCGAACGGCTTGGTCTCCGCGCAGCGGATCACGTCCCACAGGTCGACACCGATGTCGTGGCAGAAGACCGCCATCTCGTTGATCAGCGCGATGTTGATCTGCCGGTAGTTGGTCTCCAGCAGCGCGGCGGTCTCCGCCTCGCGCGGCCCGCGCGCGCGGACGACCTTCTCGGTGAGCCGGCCGTAGAAGGCCGCGGCGGCCTCCGTGCAGGCGGGGGTGAGGCCGCCGATCACCTGGGGGATGCGGGCGAGGTCGGTCCCCGCCCCGTCCCCCGGGTCGAGACGGTCGGGGGCGTAGGCGAGGTGGAAGTCGCGACCGGCGCCGAGCCCGGAGCCGTCCTCCAGCACGGTGCGCAGGAACTCCTCCGTGCTGCCGGGGTAGACCGTGGACTGGAGCACCACGGTGGTGCGCGGCCGCAGTACCGGTGCCAGCGTGCGGGCGGCCTCCCGGACCGGGCGCAGGTCGAGCGTGCGGTCGGCGCCGAGCGGGGTGTCGACGCAGATCACGACGGTGCGGACGCCGCCGAGTACGGCTGGGTCGCCGGTGGTGCGGAAGCCCTGGGAGAGCATCCGACGCAGTGCGGGCGCGGTGAGCGAGCCGTCGGCGGGCGCCCGGCCGGCGGCCAGGTCGGCGACGGTGCGCGGGTCCGGGTCGTAGCCGATGGTGCCGATACCTGCGGCGGTCGCGGCCCGGGCCAGCGGTAGACCCGAATGGCCCAGGCCGAGTACGGCGAGATCTGCGCGCATGGTTGCGGGCATCCCCTTCCCCGGTGATCGGTGGCGACGCGTGCGGACCGGCGCTGACCGGCCCGGTGCGGTGCCGAGTGGCGAAGACAGCTCTGTCAGGTTAAGGGCCTATATGACAGATATGTGGTATTGCTCCGCGTGGCAGCCCCGGTGAACAGCCGAAGTGGCGCGAATGGGGGACCATCGACAGTGACGGGGAAGGGATACGACAGCGTCACCCGATGTGACGCGGGCAGCGACACCGAGACACCGCAACGACAGCAGCCGAGGACGACCGGACCGAACCCCGAGGAGGACGCGGTGAGGACAGCGACACTGGGACCGGAGCAGCGCACCGAGGCGCTGGCGAGGATGGCCGAGCGCGAGCTGGACGTGCTCGTCGTCGGCGCGGGCGTGGTCGGCGCGGGCACCGTTCTGGACGCGGCGACCCGCGGCCTGTCCACCGGCATCGTGGAGGCGCGGGACTGGGCCTCCGGCACGTCCAGCCGTTCCAGCAAGCTGATCCACGGCGGCCTGCGCTACCTGGAGATGCTGGACTTCGCGCTGGTCCGTGAGGCGCTGAAGGAACGCGGGCTGCTGCTGGAGCGGATCGCGCCCCACCTGGTGAAGCCGGTGCCGTTCCTCTACCCGTTGCAGCACAAGGGCTGGGAGCGGTTCTACGCCGGTTCGGGCGTGGCGCTCTACGACGCGATGTCGCTGTCCTCCGGGCACGGCCGCGGACTGCCGATGCACCGTCACCTCTCCCGCCGGCGCGCGCTGCGCGTGGCCCCCTGCCTGAAGAAGGACGCCCTCGTCGGCGCTCTGCAGTACTACGACGCGCAGATGGACGACGCCCGCTACGTCGCCACGCTCGTCCGTACGGCCGCCCGCTACGGCGCGCACGCCGCCAACCGGGCCCGGGTGACCGGCTTCCTGCGCGAGGGCGAACGCGTCGTCGGCGCCCGCGTGCAGGACCTGGAGCAGGGCGGCGAGTACGAGGTCCGCGCCAAGCAGGTCGTCAACGCGACCGGCGTGTGGACGGACGACACGCAGGCGCTGATCGCCGAGCGCGGCAAGTTCCACGTCCGCGCGTCCAAGGGCATCCACCTGGTGGTGCCCAAGGACCGCATCAACTCCACCACCGGCCTGATCCTGCGGACCGAGAAGAGCGTCCTCTTCGTCATCCCGTGGGGCCGGCACTGGGTCGTCGGCACCACGGACACGGACTGGGACCTGGACAAGGCGCACCCCGCCGCATCGAGCGCGGACATCGACTATCTGCTCGAACACGTCAACTCGGTGCTCGCCACTCCGCTGACGCGGGACGACGTGGAGGGCGTGTACGCGGGCCTGCGTCCGCTGCTGGCCGGCGAGTCGGAGGCCACCAGCAAGCTCTCCCGGGAGCACACCGTCGCCCACCCCGTGCCGGGGATGGTCGTGGTGGCGGGGGGCAAGTACACGACGTACCGGGTGATGGCCAAGGACGCGGTGGACGAGGTCGTGCACGGCCTGGACCACCGGGTCGCGGACTGCTGCACCGAGGACGTGCGGCTGGTCGGCGCCGAGGGGTACCGCGCGATGTTCAACGCCCGCGCCCGCATCGCCGCCCGCACCGGCCTGCACGTGGCCCGGGTCGAGCACCTGCTGGGGCGTTACGGCTCGCTCACCGAGGAGGTGCTGGAGCTGATCGCCGGCGATCCCAAGCTGGGCGAACCGCTGCCCGCGGCCGACGACTACCTCAAGGCGGAGATCGTCTACGCCTGCACCCACGAGGGCGCCCGCCACCTGGACGACGTGCTCACCCGCCGCACGCGGATCTCCATCGAGACCTTCGACCGCGGGACGCGCAGCGCCCACGAGTGCGCGGAGCTGATGGCTCCGGTGCTCGGCTGGGACGCCGAGCAGATCGACCGCGAGGTCCAGCACTACCGGAAGCGGGTGGAGGCCGAACGGGAGTCGCAGCGCCAGCCCGACGACCTCACCGCCGACGCCGCCCGCCTGGGCGCGCCGGACATCGTGCCGCTCTGACGCCGACGCCCGGGGCCCGAGGGCCCCCTCGGGCCCCGGGCCGCGTGCGGCCGACCGGAGCGGCCGGCCGGTCGCACGCGGCCGCCGGTCAGTGCCCCTCGTGCTGCTTCGCCAGCGACGGGCCGTAGTTGGGGATGTTGGCGCCCACGCCGACCGTCACGCTGCCGTTGTACGCGGTGCCCTGGTACGGGGCACCGCCGTTGGCGAACTGCCAGCCGCCGATCACGGCGCCGTGCACGTTGATGTAGCTGTCGCCGCTGAGCAGCGAGAAGTGCACGTGCGGGCCGCTGGACGCGCCGCCGCAGGAGACGTCGTTGCCGATGTGGCCGAGCGCGGTGCCGGCGCCCACCGAGGCGCCCTGCGGCGTGATGTTGTTGACCAGGTGGTAGTAGTCGGTGGACAGGCCGTTGTCGTGGTAGATCCGGATCCAGCCGCGGTAGCCGCCGGAGGCGCACATCGCGTACGCCACGCCCCCGCGGGCCGCGCGGGCGATGCCGTCGCCGCCGGAGAAGTCCATGGAACTCCACGCGCCGCCCGCCCCGACGCCGAACGGGTGCGGCCCGCCGGTCCAGGTCCAGGTCTGGCCCACCGCCCACGGCAGCGTCAGCCCGGTGTTGGCGAACCCGGCGGCGCCCTGCGGCTCACGGGTGCCGACCTTGCCGAGGACCGACCGCTCCTGCGCGGAGAGCAGTGTGCCGGGCGCGCGCTCGACCAGTGTGCGGAACTCCGCACTGCCCTCGAGCGCGATGTCCCACGCGCCGCCGTCGGCCCGCGCGACGTACAACCAGCCCTCCGGCGAGGCGTGCTCGTCCGGCGGCGCGGTCAGGACGGTCGAGCCGAAGGCCCACCGGCCGTCGCCGGCCCGCCGTTCGACGGCGACCTGGCTCTCGCGGGAGTCGGCCGCCAGCCGTGCCGTGGTGGCGTCGGCGCGGCCGAGCGTCGCCTCGGCGACGGCGGTGCGCAGCGTGCCCGCGGGCGGGGCCTCGGCGGGCTCCGCCCCGGCGGGGGCGGCGGTGCCGACGAGGACGGAGAGGGTCGCCGCCAGCGCGGCGACGCCGGCGCGGAGGCGGAACCGCCGTGCGCCGCCGCGCGGGGCGCGTCTCGGGCGGGGGGAGGGGGACGGTGTCATGTGGGGCTCGCTTTCACGAGAGCGTGGGGGTCGCGGTGCCGCATCTGGGTGATGCGAACATGACACTTCTACACGTCGTGCGCCGCGAGCAGAAGGACGCGGGCGGAAGACGGCACGCGCCTCCCGCCCGCCCTGGTGCGGCAGCCGTCCCGCCCTTCCTCAGGACGCCGCGCCGCACTCCCGCCGCCCGCCGCCCCGGCGCCGCAGCGGGGCCCGGAGCCACCGGCGCCCGGCCGTCCGGCCGCGGATGCGCCGGCGGTCGGGGGTGTCCGTGCGGCTCGTCCAGCGGCGGCTCGAGGTGCTCGCCCACCCCGCGAGGATGCGGCTCGCCCACTTCCTCGCCCGCGCGCCGTACACGACGGGGGGAGTTGGCCGAGTCGACGGGCATCAGCGCGCCGGAGGGCACGACGTGCGGACGGTCCTGTGCCCCCCCCCCCCCCCGCGCGGGGGCCCGTTGAGCACCTGCCCGCGTGCACGCGGGCCCTTGAGGTAGGCCACAATGGGTATCCGCCGAGGAGTCGGCCGCTTGAGGGGAAGCAAGGGGTTTCATGGGCCAGGACGTTGAGGAGGGCCGCCTCGTCGGCGGCCGTTACCGGCTCGAGGGTGTGCTGGGCCGCGGCGGCATGGGAACGGTGTGGCGCGGCACGGACGAAACCCTGGGCCGCACGGTCGCGGTGAAGGAACTGCGGTTCCCGTCGAGCGTGGACGAGGACGAGAAGCAGCGCCTCATCACCCGCACCCGGCGCGAGGCGAAGGCCATCGCCCGCATCCGCAGCGGCAGCGCCGTCACGGTGTTCGACGTCGTGGACGAGGACGACCGCCCGTGGATCGTCATGGAGCTGGTCGAGGGCGGCTCGCTGGCCGACCGCATCCGCAAGGAGGGCCCGCTGACGCCGCGCCGGGCCGCCGAGGTGGGTCTCGCGGTCCTCGACGTGCTGCGCGCCGCGCACCGCGAGGGCATCCTGCACCGCGACGTGAAGCCGTCCAACGTGCTGATGGAGGAGGGCACCGACCGCGTCGTGCTCACCGACTTCGGCATCGCCAAGGTCGAGGGCGACCCCTCCATCACCTCGACCGGCATGCTCGTCGGCGCCCCCTCCTACATCTCGCCCGAACGCGCCCGCGGCAAGCCGCCGGGGCCGCCCGCCGACCTGTGGTCCCTGGGCGGACTGCTGTACGCGGCCGTCGAGGGGCGCCCGCCCTACGACAAGGGCTCCGCGCTCTCCACGCTGACCGCGGTGATGACCGAGCCCGTGCCGCCGCCGACGAAGGCCGGCGAACTCACCGACGTGCTCTACGGGTTGCTGGAGAAGGACCCCGAGCAGCGGCTGGACGTCGACGGCGCGTACACGCTGCTGGACGCCGTGGCGTCCGGCGCCGCCGCCGTGCCCGAGGTGCCCGACGCCACCCGTACGGTCATGCTGCCGCCCGCTCCGGAGGACGGGGACGACGACGACGGGAAGACCGGTGAGGACGCGAAGGGCTCCGCCGCGTCGCCGTGGTCGCGCGGCACCACCGGCGGGCGCAGCGCGACCCGCGGCGGCAGTACGCGTTCCGGCGAGCGGCTGCGCGGCGCTTGGAAGTCCGTACGTGCCGCCGCCGCGGCCGACGCGGCGGCGGGCTCCGCCCCGACGGGGGCGGCGGACGAGGGCGCGACCACCCCGGAGAAGAAGGACGGCACGGACGAGAAGCCCGGCGAGGGCGTCGTCGCGGCCCACGTCTCCGACCCGGGCGACGCCACCGGATCGGTCGGGAGCCGGGCCGGCGGCCCCGCTCCCGCACGCTCCGGGGGCGACCTGCTCGCCACGCTCAAGAGCCCCGGCGGCAAGCGGGCCCTGATCGTGGCCGGTGTCCTCGTCACCGTACTGGTGATCATCGGCGCGGTGATCGCCAACGGCGACGACGGCGGCAGCGGTTCGGGCACCGATGACGGCGGCAACAGCGCCGGCAAGGACCCCGGCAAGAAGGACGAGAACGCCGAGAACGGCACCTCCGGCACGGGCGAGGGCGGTGACAAGCCGGCGCCGGACCCCACACCGAGCAGTGACGACGAGCAGGACGACGGCGAGGGCGGCGACGACGGCGCGGACCAGGGCGGCGGCGGTCTCCCCGAGGGATACACCACGGTGGAGAACTCCCGCTTCCACTTCTCGCTGGCCATGCCCGAGGGCTTCGAGATGTACGGCACGGCGGGCCGCGGTTCGGGCGCCAAGTACCGCCCGGCAGACGGCGGTTACCCGCGCATACAGGTCGACTACACGGGCAGCCCCGGTGACGACGCGCTGGCGGCCTGGCAGGGGCTCGAAGGGGCGACCCGCAGCCAGAGCACCGACTACAAGCGCGTGAGCATGGAAGAGGTCGAGTGGCGCGACTACCCGACCGTCGCCGACTGGGTCTTCGAACGGACCGAGGGCGGCGAACGGGTACGGGTGATCAACCGCGGTTTCAAGGTGGACGACGACCAGGGCCACGCCATCCTGGTGACCTGCAAGGCCGACGCCTGGGACGGCGAGGCCTGCACCACCCTGCGCGAGACCGCTTTCGAGACCTTCCGGCCGCGCTGAGGTCCGTCCGGTCCGGTACAGACGTCACGATCCGTGCGCGGGCGGCGGCGTGACGCCGCGACAGCACGTATCGTGAGAGGTCGTGGACCGTACGCATCCGCAACACGACGGAAGCCGAACGGTTTCGACAGGCTCTGCTCGGCACGGTGGGGAGGCGCTGTGGACGACGACGTGGAGTACGCGGGACGGCTCCTCGCCGGACGCTACCGACTGCCGCACGTGGCCGACGACTTCGCCGAACCGGCCGGCACCCCGGCGTACGACACGGCCAGCGGCCAGGAGGTGCTGGCCCGCCGGGTCCTGCTGCCCGAAGTCGTCGAGGCCGAGTTCCTGGACGACGCGCCTCCCGGCCGGGCGGGTGCGAACGGGGGGAGCGCCGGCGCGACCCGGCGGCCCTCCGACCCGGCGGTGCGCCGCGCCGTCGAGGCGGCCCTCGCCGCGTCCCGCATACCCGACCATCCACGCCTGGACCAGGTCTTCGACGCCTTCGTGGAGGGGGACGCGCTGTGGGTGATCAGTGAACTCCTGCCCGCACGGCCGCTGTCCGAACTGATCGCCGCCCGTCCGCTCGCCGCGCACCGGGCGGCGGAGATCGCCGCCGACGTGCTCGCCGCGCTGCGCACGGTGCACGCCCACGGGTGGGTGCACCGCAACGTCACCGCCCGCACGGTGCTGGTCTGCGACGACGGGCGCGCCGTCCTCACCGGCCTGGCCGCCGGGGCGGCGGAGGAGGCGCTGTGCGGCCACGACCCGCTCCCCGACCCGTCGCGCACCACCGCCGAACCGCGCGGCGGGATACCGCCCGCCGCCCAGCCCGGCCGCCCGGCCCCGGCGGATGCCGCGGCGCTCGCCCGCGCCGTGCCGGGTCTTCCCAGCGCGGCGCAGAGTCCCCTTCCCGCGGGCTTCCACCGCGACGCGCCGCACGCCCTCGCCGCGCAGCACCCGCACCAGCACCAGGAGCAGGGGCAGGAGCAGGAGCAGCACCAGCGAGGGTCGCTGCCCGCGACGTTCACCGGCCCGGAGGCACCGGGCACGGCGGAGACCGGCGACGGCACGGCGGACGCGGTGCCCGTGCCCGGCCGGGAGGGGATCTTCGGGTTCGAGGGCGCCGACTCCGGCGGCGGGCCCGCCGCCCGGGCCGCCCGGCGCGGGGCCATCGCGGCCTACCGGGCCGGCGCGCAGGCGGCCACCGCCCGGGTCGCCGCCGAGGCGCAGCAGCGCGGCGGCGCCGACTGGTGGACCAAGGACTCCGGCCCCCCGGCGGACGATCCCGGCAGCGGACCGCACGACCCGTATGCCCCGTACGGACCGCACGGCAGCCCGTACGCCCCGGCCGACCGGGTCCCGGAGGCGCACGGTACGGACCCGCACGGGCCGGCCGCGCTGCCCGGCCCGCGCCGGATCCCCGGCCGTTCCGTGCCGACACCGTGGGCGCCCGAGCAGCGGGACCCCGTGCCGGACGCGCCGGGCGACGAGGAGGCGGCCGCCGGGACGGAGCACGCCGAACGCCACCGCGGCCCGACCACCTCGCTCGCCGCCGAACGGGCCCGCCAGGCGCGGATGGCGATGGTCGGTGCGACGACCGAACGCTGGGCGCCCGAACAGGCCGGACCGGTGCACGAGAACTGGCGCCTTGCGCCGCCCGTCGGCCCGTCGGCCGATCTGTGGGCTCTCGGCGTCCTGCTCTTCCGCGCCGTCCAGGGCCACGCGCCCTACCCGGAGGACGACGTCGCCGAACTGGTGCAGATGGTGTGCGCCGAACCGCCCGCGTTCGCCGAGGAGTGCGGCCCGCTGCGTCCGGTCGTCGAGTCCCTGATGCGCCAGGACCCCACCGAGCGGCCCGACTTCGAGGTGCTGCGCGGCTGGCTGCGGTCGCTGATCCGCTCCGCGCCGGAGCCGGACGTCGGCCGCTACACGCTCACCGCGCCGCCGTCCCTGGAGCCCGGCCGCCCCTCCGACCCGCGCCGGCTGCCCGTCAAGCGGCGCCGCGGCGAACTGGTCCGCAGGAGGCGCACCGGCCGCGGACCGCGCGGCGGCGCGCGGCGTACGCAGCGCCACGCGCCGGCCGCGCCGCGCCCCGCTCCTCGGCGGGAACGTGCGGCGCGTCCCGAACCCGCGCCGCGGCAGCCGCAGGAGCCGCGCCCGCCCCGCCCCGCCCGGGCGCCGGGGGCCGGCGGCACCGGCCGTAGCCCGAAGAGCCTGGGCCGGCTCCTTCTCGGGGGCGTGCTGCTGCTGCTCACTGCGGCCGTGCTGTACGCGATGTGGTTCATGCCGAGGCAGGACACCGTGGACGACGGCAGCCGCCGCAGCTCGCTGGAACAGCCCGAGGCGCCGCCCGCGTCCGGCGGGCCGGCGCCCGAGGAGACGGCGGGGCAGCAGGACGACGAGCGGGAGCCGTCGGGGGAGACCGCGCCGCAGACCTCCGAACCGGCCGCCCCCGCGGACGGCTTCCGCCTGCACGAGGATCCGACGGGCTTCCGGATCGCGGTGCCCGAGGGCTGGGACCGCAACGCCCCGAACGGGCGCGGCCAGGTGCGCTTCGACAGCGGCGAGTTCGAGATGGTGGTCGTCAAGGGTCGTGACTCGACGGAGAAGTTCGGCAGCGATCCGATGGCGTACCAGAGCGACGGCGAGCGTGAGCTGGAGCCGTTCCGTACCTCCGACTGGTCGTCGGCCTCCGGTCTGCGGCGCATCGACGTGGGCGACACGGCGATGGCCGAGGGTACGTACACCTGGCAGGACGCCAGCGGGCGCGACGTCTACGTGCGGAACCGGGCGATGATCCTCGACGGCCGGTACCACCTGGTGCTGGTCATCGGCCCGGACGACGAGCGTGACGCGGTCGACCGCTGGTTCGGGGGCGCCGCCGACACCTACCGCGTCCTGCGGTAGCCCCTCCAGGGCTGCCAGTCCCGGTCACTCCGTCTGCCGGTCGGCGGTCCTCGTTCCGCGTCGGTCCGAGTGCGGGCCTGCGGACGCCCGTACGAGGTTCCCCGGCCGTTGGCCGCCCCGCGTCCGGCACTCCCGGTTCCCCGGTCGGGACGGCGTGCGGCGGGCCCGTCGGCGTCCGGGCCCCGGGGTGGGCGGCGCCCCTGTCTCCGGCCGCTCTCCGTCGTGGCGGCGAGACCGTGCCAGTGTCCACTGGCGTGATGGTAAAGCTCCGGTGAAGACGGTTACCGACGGGTATACACGTGGCACCCGCGACCGTACTCTGCGCGCATGACGGACTCGCAGGACACGGTCAGCCCGCCCCCCGCCGCCGACACCGCCCCGGCCGAACCGGACCGCGGCAACCCGGTCGCCGAGGCGCCGGACGGGGGCGCGGGCGGGCGGACTGCCGCCGACGTCGTCACGCCCGACGTCGTCGAACGCCTCACCCGCGCCGTCGTCGGCTCCCGGCGCACCGTGAACCACTGCCCGCTCACCGGCGAGGTGCTCGCCCGGCTGCCGGAGTCCACACCCGAAGACGTGCTCACCGCCTTCGAGCGGGCGCGCGCCGCCCAGACGGCGTGGGCGGCCCGCAGCGTACGGGAGCGCGCGGCCGTCCTGCTACGTTTCCACGATCTCCTCCTCGCCCGCCAGGACGAGGTGCTGGACCTGATCCAGCTGGAGACCGGCAAGGTGCGGCTGCACGCGCACGAGGAGGTGCTCGCCGTCGCCGTCGCGGCCCGCCACTACGGCCGCAAGGCTCCGGCGTACCTGCGGCCGAAGGGCCACACCGGCGCCATCCCGGTGCTCACCAAGGTCACCGAGCACCGCCATCCGCGCGGCGTCGTCGGTCAGATCGCGCCGTGGAACTACCCGCTGGAACTGTCCGTCGGCGACGCCCTCCCGGCCCTCGTCTCCGGCAACGCGCTCGTCATGAAGCCGGACACCGAGACCGCGCTGACCGCCCTGTGGGCGCGGGAGCTGCTGGTCGAGGCGGGGCTGCCGCCCGAGGTGTGGCAGATGGTGATCGGTGACGGCCCGGTCGTCGGGCCGGTCGTCGTCGCGCAGGCCGACTACGTGTCGTTCACCGGCTCCACCCGCACCGGCCGCGAAGTCGCGCAGAACGCGGCCGCCCGGCTGATCGGCTGCTCCCTCGAACTCGGCGGCAAGAACGCCATGCTGGTGCTGGAGGACGCGGACCTCGACAAGGCCGCGGAGGGCGCCGTCCGTGCCGCCTTCTCCTCCGCGGGCCAGCTGTGCATCTCCGTCGAACGGCTCTACGTCCACGAGTCCGTCGCGGACGCCTTCCTGGAGAAGTTCGTCGCCCGCACGAGGGCCGTACGGCTCGGCCGGCACCTCGCGTTCGGCGCCGAGATGGGCTCGCTGGTCTCACAGCGGCAGTTCGAGCTGGTCACCGAGCACGTCGGGGACGCCGTCGCCAAGGGCGCCACCGTGCTGACCGGCGGCCGCGCCCGCCCCGACGTCGGCCCGCTGTTCTTCGAACCGACCGTCCTCGGCGGGGTGGAGCCGTCGATGACGCTGTGCACCCAGGAGACCTTCGGCCCGGTGGTCTCCGTCTACCGCGTCTTGGACGAGGACGAGGCCGTCCGCCGCGCCAACGCCACCCCGTACGGCCTGAACTCCAGCGTGTGGAGCCGTGACGGGCGCCGCGCCCGCCGCGTGGCCGCCCGGCTGCGCACCGGCACCGTCAACGTCAACGAGGGCTACGCGCCCGCGTACGGCAGCGTGCAGGCCCCCATGGGCGGCATGGGGGAGTCCGGCATCGGGCGGCGCCACGGCTCCGAGGGCATCCTCAAGTTCACCGAGCCGCAGACCGTCGCCCACCAGCGCCTGCTGCCGATGGCGCCGTCGATGGGGATGAGCGACGCCTCGTACGCCGCGTTCATGAATGTGTCCCTGAAGGCCCTCAAACTGCTCCGCTTCCGCTGACCCGAAGGAGACGTGCCCAGTGTCAGCCCCCCAGCATGCGTACGACTACGACGTCCTCGTCGTCGGCTCCGGCTTCGGCGGTTCGGTCTCCGCGCTCCGGCTCACCGAGAAGGGCTACGCGGTGGGCGTCCTGGAGGCCGGCCGCCGCTTCAGCCGGGAGAGCCTGCCGAAGAACTCCTGGGACGTGAAGAACTACCTGTGGGCCCCGGCCCTCGGCCTGTACGGGATCCAGCGCATCCACCTGATGGACAACGTGATGATCCTGGCCGGCGCCGGGGTCGGCGGCGGCTCCCTCAACTACGCCAACACCCTCTACGTGCCGCCGCCCGCGTTCTTCCAGGACCGTCAGTGGGGCGCGATCACCGACTGGCAGGAGGAGCTGGAGCCGTACTACGACCAGGCGCAGCGCATGCTCGGCGTCCGCCTCAACCCGACGATGACGCCGTCCGACGTCCACCTCAAGGCGGCGGCCGAGAAGATGGGCTGCGGCGACAGCTTCCACCTGGCGCCCGTCGGGGTCTTCTTCGGCGACGGCGAGGACGCCGACGGCTCCGTGCGCGCGGACGCAGGAACCGTGGTCCCGGACCCGTACTTCGGCGGCGCCGGACCCGACCGCCGCGCCTGCAACGAGTGCGGCGAGTGCATGACCGGCTGCCGGCACGGCGCCAAGAACACCCTCAACGAGAACTACCTGCACCTCGCCGAGAAGGCCGGGGCCGTCATCCACCCGATGACCACCGTCACCGAACTGCGGGAGGACGGGAACGGCGGCTTCGAGGTGGGCACCGTGCCCACGGACCGGCGGAGGGCGAAGCCCACCGTGCTGCGCGCCCGCCGGGTGGTGGTCGCGGCCGGCACCTACGGCACGCAGACGCTGCTGCACCGCATGCGCGACACCGGAGCCCTGCCCCACCTGTCGCAGCGGCTCGGCGAGTTGACCCGCACCAACTCCGAAGCCCTCGTCGGCGCACAGACCGCCGGCCGCCGCTACCGGAAGAAGTACGGCAAGGAGGCGAAGCTCGACTTCACCCGCGGCGTCGCCATCACCTCCTCCGTCCACCCGAACGAGAACACCCACATCGAGCCGGTTCGCTACGGCAAGGGCTCCAACGCGATGGGCGCCCTCACCACCCTCCAGGTGCGGCACGGCACCCGCCTGCCCCGCGCCCTCGCGCACGTGGTCACCCACCTGAGGCACCCGCTGCAGACGCTGCGCCTGCTGTCCAAGTGGAAGTGGTCCGAGCGCATCATCATCGGCCTGGTCATGCAGACCCTGGACAACTCGCTGACCACGTACCGGAAGACGAAGGGCCCGGGCAAGGGCCTGCTGACCGCCCGGCAGGGCCACGGCGCGCCCAACCCGCTCTACATCCCGGAGGGCGCGGAGGCCGCCCGGCGGCTGGCCGACGAGATCAACGGCTTCCCCGGCAGCAACATCGGCGAGGTCATGGGAACCCCGCTCACCGCGCACTTCCTCGGCGGCTGCCCCATCGGCGCGGACGCCGACAGCGGCGTCATCGACCCGTACCACCGCCTGTACGGCCACCCCGGCATCTCCGTCGTGGACGGCGCCGCCGTCTCCGCGAACCTGGGCGTCAACCCGTCGCTGACCATCACGGCGCAGGCCGAGCGCGCCATGTCGCTCTGGCCGAACAACGGCGACGCCGACCCCCGTCCCGAACAGGGCACGGCGTACGTGCGGCTGGCTCCGGTGCAGCCGTCCGCCCCCGCCGTGCCCGAGGACGCGTTCGGCGCGCTGCGGCTGCCGCTGCTCCCGGTCCCCTCCGTTCCGCCGAAGTCCGCCCCCGCAGACGGGACCTGACCGCCCGGCCGCCCTCAGGGCCGGCGGCGGCGGGCGGCGAGGCGGAGGGCGGCGGCCCCGAGGGCGACGGCCGTCAGGCTCGCCAGGCCGACCAGCGGGAGACCCTGTCCGGCGCCGGTCTCCGCCAGCGCGCCGTCCGGGAGGGCGGCCTCCGGGCCCGCGTCCGTACGGGTCGCCGGGCGCAGCACGGCCGGGGCACGGCCGCCCTGCGGACGTACGTCCGCGGTGGTGGCGGCCGCGTACGTGGAGGTGATCTCGAAGCGGTACCACTCGTCGTCCTGCCGGCAGAGCGGGCTGCCGGGCGGACCGTCCGCGACCCAGCGGGTGCTGAATGCCAGGGCGCCGGCCGCACCAGAAGGGGTGTCCGGCGCGAGCCGAAGGCGCAGCCGCATCTCGTAGGTGCGGCCGGCCTCGACGTCCGTGTACGCGTACACGCCTCCTCCGGACGAGGCGTCCTGCCAGGTGTCTGCGCCCCAGTCGAAGTACTGGACGACGACGTGGCGTTGGGCGGCGAGCCAGTCGCTCGCGTACAGACCGTCGCGGAAGGCGACGGCCAGGCCGAACTGCACCCGGGTCGCGTCCGCGCCCTCGGTGTTGTCCAGGATCACCGTGAACGGCTCGGTGGTGGAGCCCGCGCGCACGACGGCGGGGAGCCCGGACACGCTCACGTCGAAGTCCGCCACGTCGCAGACCTCGCCGGGCAGGTCCTCGTCGGCGTCCGCGCCGGGGCTCCGGCTCGGCTCTCGGCTTCCGCTCGGCGAAGGGCTTCCGCTCAGGGTGGGGCTCCCGCTCGGGGTGGGGCTGCTGGGCGGAGGGCTGGAACTCGGCGGTGTGGGCGGCACGCTGGGCGTCGTCGTCGCGTCGGGGGAGGCCGGGGGCGTCGCGGTCGGTGTATCCGGCTCCGGCGCCGTGGTGCTCCGCGACGGAGTGGGCGTCGGGGACGTCGTGCGCGTGCCGGGCGGTCCGGCCGTGGCGGACGGGGTGGGCGAACCGTCCCCCGTGGGTGTGGCGTCGGCCGTCGCGGACCCGGCCGGTGCCGTCACGGCGATGGACGCGAGAACGCCGGTTGCGGCGGCGGACAGGAGCGCGCGGCGCAACTGCATGATGTCCTCGTCCCGTTCGTGGAAGGGAGTTGGGCGCGGCGCGAGGGGGCGCCCGGCTGGTCCCGGTGCGCAGTACGGTAGGGGCCGCCGACGTCCCTGTCAGCCCGCGTGACGCACCCGGTCCGTCGTGCGCGCGAGCGGGCACCCGGCATGACGGACGACTCGGGACGGTTGCTCTCGATCCCGTGCATTCTCCTGTGATTCATGTCACTTCGCCGTCGTCGCCTTCGACGGGATGCGGCCCCTTCCACGACGGCGCGTCGGCCGCCGGGCCGGGAGATGCCAGGGCCCCGCGGCGACGGCCGGGGGTGGGGTGGCCGTGTCGCGGGGCCCTGGGGTGTGCGTCGGCGTCAGGGCGGCGCCGACGCCGGAGGCGGCGCCGGGGAGGGGGAGGCGCCGCCGGCTTCTCGGACCGGCGTGTGCGGAGCGTCGTCCGCGGAGCGGTCGGTCCAGGGCGTCCCCGGGACCGACCGCTGTACCCCTGCCGCAGCAGGGGATCGCGACCGGGCTGCTGTCCCCTGCTGTCCGGTCACGTCACCGGAGCGAGGTCCCACGACGCGCGTTCCCCTGCAGGGGTGCACGGGCGTCTCATCGCTCCGGTGGCACCGCCCCTCTGCCGCCGGGCCCAGTCGGCACAAGGACACCCGGCCCAACGAAGCCCGCGCGGGCCGGTCACGCACCGTACGGGTGAGTCGTGGGGCGCCGTGTGTACGCCGGGCCGGGAGCGGACGGTGCGATCAGGCGCGTCCGCGGCTGAGTTCGAGCAGTGTCATCGCCATGGTCGTGCCGGGCCTGCCCAGTTCGTCGCGGTAGCGGGCGAGGATCTCCATCTCGCGGGCGAGGTGGACGCGGCGACCGCCGGAGGCGATGCGCGCGCGCTGGATGCCGGCCGAGACCGTCATCCGTTCGCGTACCAGGGCGATGATCTGTTCGTCCAGGGCGTCGATGCGGCGCCGGCCGTCGTCGATCTCCCCGGCGGGCGGCTGGGGCCCGTGCGCGGTGCCGGTCGCCCTGGTCGTGGTGGTCGCCGTCGTGGCGGTGGTCGTCGTGGCGGTGGTCGTGCTCATCCGAGGTGGCTCCTCGCTCCGGGCCTGTGCCCGGATCGGTCGGGGGAGGAGCCCCGTCCGCCACGGCCCGGGACGGGAGACGCGAGGCGCCCCGGGCCGTGGCCGGCCCGGGGCGCCTGGAAGGTCGCGTATCAGCTCACGCGGCGACCATGGCAGCCGGACGGGCCGGTGCCATAGGTAAACCAGAAGGTCGTGTGCGTGTGCATGCGCCCCAGTATGCCACCGCCCCGTGTCGTGTCCACCGGACGTCTCACCCTGCGGGACGCCCCGGGCGGCGACGGCAGGGCGCGTACGGGCGGCGCCGGGGGCCCGCACCGGGGCGGCCGGAGGCGCGTTCCCGCCCCGCTAGACTGGGCCGCACACCCCCGCTCCACCGCCGAAAGGCCACCCGTGCGCGACACCGCCCAGACCGCCGCCCCGGACACCGTGCTGGTCGTCGACTTCGGCGCGCAGTACGCCCAGCTCATCGCCCGCCGGGTGCGCGAGGCCCGGGTCTACAGCGAGGTCGTCCCGTCCACCATGCCGGTGGCGGAGATGCTCGCCAAGGACCCGAAGGCGATCATCCTCTCCGGCGGCCCCTCCTCCGTCTACGCCGAGGGCGCACCCTCCCTCGACCGCGCGCTCTTCGAGGCGGGCGTCCCCGTCTTCGGCATGTGCTACGGCTTCCAGTTGATGGCGCAGGTGCTCGGCGGCACCGTCGACAACACCGGCAGCCGCGAGTACGGGCGCACCGACCTGCACGTCTCCCGGTCCGGCTCGACCCTCTTCGAGGGCACCCCGGACGAGCAGCAGGTGTGGATGTCGCACGGCGACGCCTGCTCCGCCGCGCCGGAGGGCTTCGCGGTCACCGCGTCCACCGACATGGTGCCGGTGGCCGCGTTCGAGAACGACGAGCGGCAGCTCTACGGCGTGCAGTACCACCCCGAGGTGATGCACTCCACGCACGGCCAGCAGGTGCTGGAGCACTTCCTCTACCGGGGCGCGGGCCTGACTCCGTCCTGGACGACCAGCAGCATCGTCGACGAGCAGGTCGAGGCCATCCGGACGCAGGTCGGCAGCAAGCGCGCCCTCTGCGGACTCTCCGGCGGCGTCGACTCCGCCGTCGCCGCTGCGCTCGTGCAGAAGGCCATCGGCTCCCAGCTCACCTGCGTCTACGTCGACCACGGCCTGATGCGCCAGGGTGAGACCGAGCAGGTGGAGAAGGACTTCGTCGCGGCCACCGGCGTCCAGCTCAAGGTCGTCGACGCCGCCGACCGCTTCCTCGACGCGCTCGCCGGGGTCTCCGACCCGGAGCAGAAGCGGAAGATCATCGGCCGCGAGTTCATCCGCGTCTTCGAGCAGGCCCAGGCCGAACTCGTCGCGGAGGCCGGCGGGCAGAGCGGGGTCGCGGGAGAATATGCGTTCCTCGTCCAGGGCACGCTCTACCCGGACGTCGTCGAGTCCGGCGGCGGCACCGGCACGGCCAACATCAAGTCCCACCACAACGTGGGCGGGCTCCCCGAGGACCTGGAGTTCGAGCTGGTCGAGCCGCTGCGGAAGCTGTTCAAGGACGAGGTCCGGATGGTCGGCCAGGAGCTCGGGCTGCCGGAGGAGATCGTCCAGCGGCAGCCGTTCCCCGGCCCCGGCCTGGGCATCCGCATCGTCGGCGAGGTCACCCGCGAGCGCCTGGACGTCCTGCGCGCCGCCGACGCCATCGCCCGCGAGGAGCTGACCGCCGCCGGCCTGGACCGCGAGATCTGGCAGTGCCCGGTCGTGCTGCTCGCCGACGTCCGCTCCGTCGGCGTCCAGGGCGACGGCCGCACCTACGGTCACCCGGTCGTGCTGCGGCCCGTCTCCTCCGAGGACGCGATGACCGCCGACTGGTCCCGCCTCCCGTACGACGTGCTGGGCCGCATCTCCACCCGCATCACGAACGAGGTCCGCGACGTCAACCGCGTCGTCCTCGACGTCACCAGCAAGCCCCCGGGCACCATCGAGTGGGAGTGACCGGGTCGCCGCCCGCCCTCTCCCCGGTCAAACAGTCGCGCCACCGCTCACGTGTTCGAGCGGTGGCGCGGGCGTTTCCGCCCGCTACGCTGGGCGCACGGCCGAGAATCCCGTCCATGGGAGGACTGATGACCGCCGAGCCCGTGCAGAAGGCCGCCTCGTGGCCGATGCCGCCGCAGGACGGCTACACCGTGGACGACCTCTTCCGCCTGCCCGACCTCCCGCCGCACACAGAAGTGATCGACGGGAGCCTGGTCTTCGTGAGCCCGCAGCGAGACTTCCACACCCTCACCTTGTACCTGCTGGAGAACGGGCTCCGCCGGGCCGCCCCCGAAGAGTTGCGGGTGAAACGGGAGATGACCGTCGTTCTCACGCGACAGACGGCTCCGGAGCCGGACCTCATGGTCCTTCGCGCGGAAGCGGTCACCAGTCGGCGCCAGTCCCGGTACGAGGCGAAGGACGTCGTCCTCGCCGTCGAGGTGGTCTCCCCGGAATCGGAGGAACGGGACCGGGACACCAAGCCGCGCAAGTACGCGCGGGCAGGCATCCCGCACTTCTGGCGGGTGGAGATGACCGGTGACGACCGTCCGGTCGTGTACGTCTACGAGCTGGATCCGGCGACCCGCGCGTATGTGCCGACCGGCATCCACCACGATCAGCTCAAGGTGTCGGTGCCGTTCACGGTCGACATCGACCTCACGGAGATCGACCGCCTCTAGGGCCTGTCCTGGCCCTCCCCGGCCGGGTCGGCGTAGGCACCTGCGCGGGCGGCCGCCGCGGCGGCTTCGGCGGCGCGGACGGCGGCGGCCTCGTCCACTGGGTCCCCGGAGGCGAGCATGCGGTAGTACAGGGGTGCGGAGACGGCGCGGATCACTTCGGCGGGGTCGGTGCCCTCCGGAGCCTCGCCGCGAGCGACGGCCGCCACCACGCAGGGCGCCCACTCCGCGATCCGGGTCGCGTAGAAGCGGTGCAGCGCTGCCGAGGTGCGCGGGTCGCACGCCGCGGCTGCGATCACCGCGCGGAAGAGGGGCCCCTGGCGCGGGTCCGACAATGTGCGCTGTACCAGCAGGGCGTTCTCCCGCAGGTCGCCTCGGAGGGAACCCGTCTCGGTGCGGGGGAGTGACTGCTCCGCCATGTCCCGCAGCAGGTCGGCCACCAGGCCGGTGGGCGTTCCCCAGCGCCGGTACACGGTCGTGCGCCCCACGTCCGCCCGGCGCGCGACGTCGGCGAGGTCCAGGCCGGCGAAGCCGGACTCGGACAGCAGGTCTCCCGCCGCCCGCAGCACCGCTGCCCTGACCTGAGCGGTGCGTCCGCCCGGGCGCACGGTCCCCGGGGCTCCAGCGTCGGCGGTCATAACGGTACTCCGGTTCCTTTAATGGCAGGGCGACTGCTACTCTAAGTCCGAAGCCGTTAACGGGATCATGATCCCGTTAGGTGTTTCTGTGAGAGGCGAGGAGAGGGGTCGTCATGGAGTACAGGTCGCTGGGTGCGTCGGGGCTGAAGGTGCCTGCGCTGAGCTTCGGCGCCGGGACGTTCGGCGGCCGGGGCCCGCTCTTCGGGGCGTGGGGCACGACGGACGCGCGGGAGGCGCGCCGACTGGTGGGCATCTGCCTCGACGCCGGCGTGACGCTGTTCGACACCGCGGACGTCTACTCCGACGGCGCTTCGGAGGAGGTGCTCGGCCAGGCGATCAAGGGGCGGCGGGACGAGGTGCTGATCTCCACCAAGACCAGCCTTCCGACGGGAGACGGTCCCGCCGAGGCGGGCTCCTCCCGCTCGCGTCTGATCAGGGCCTGCGAGGACGCGCTCCGGCGGCTGGGCACCGACCACCTCGACCTCTTCCAGATGCACGCCTTCGATGCGGGCACGCCGGTCGAGGAGGTGCTCGCCACACTGGACGACCTGGTGCGGGCCGGGAAGGTCCGCTACGTGGGAGCCTCCAACTTCTCCGGCTGGCAGCTGATGAAGTCGCTCGCCACCGCGGAGCGCGACGCCCGCCCCCGCTACGTCGGGCACCAGGTCTACTACTCGTTGGCGGGGCGGGACTACGAGTGGGAACTCATGCCCCTGGGTGCCGACCAGGGGGTGGGGGCGATCGTGTGGAGCCCGCTCGCCTGGGGCCGGCTGACCGGGAAGGTCCGTCGGGGGAAGCCGCTGCCACCGGGCAGTCGGCTGCACGACACGGCCTCCTTCGCGCCGCCCGTCGAGGACGCGCACCTCTTCCGCGTCGTCGACGCCCTCGACGAGGTCGCCGCGCGCACCGGCCGTACGATCCCTCAGATCGCGATCGCCTGGTTGCTGCAGCGGCCGACGGTCGCCTCCGTCCTCGTCGGTGCGCGCAACGAGGAGCAGCTGCGCCAGAACCTCGGCGCCGTCGGCTGGTCGCTGGAGCCGGAGCACGCCGCGCTCCTGGACGCGGCGAGCGAGAAGGAGGCGCCGTACCCGTACTTCCCCTACCGGCGGCAGGAGGGCTTCGCCCGGCTGGACCCGCCGCTGGTCGCGGGGGCCGGCGCGGCTCTCTAGGCGCGGCGCTCTAGACGTGTTCGGAGATGAGGACCGCGGTGGTGTCGGGTTCCAGGGCCTCGAAGAGGTGGGGGACGTCGCCGGGGTAGGCGGTGTAGTCGCCGGGTGCGAGTTCGTGGGGCTCGTCGGCGATGCCGACGAGGGCGCGTCCGGTGCTGAGGACGACGTGCTCGACCGTGCCGGGCATGTGCGGGTCGGAGGCGCGCGGCGCGCCGGGCTGGTGGCAGATCCGGTAGACGTCGCGGCGGGCGTGCGGGGGGCAGGAGGACAGCAGCGTGGCGACGTAGTCGGCCTGCTCGGAGGAGAGCGCGGGCCCCTCGCCGGCGCGGATGAGCTGGACGTTCGGGCGCGGCGGGTCGACCAGGCGGGCGAACGGCACGTTCAGCGTGACGCTCAGCGCCCACAGTGTCTCGATGCTGGGATTGCCGGTGGCGGACTCCAGCTGGGAGAGCGTGGACTTGGCGATGCCGGCGCGGCGGGCGGTCTCGGCGAGGGAGAGCCCGGCGCGGCGGCGTTCCCGCTGCAGGGAGCCGGCGATGACGGCGAGCGGCGCGCCGCCGGTGGGCTGCTGGTCGTTCCGGGACATGGGTCGTTCGCTCCAGAGGTCGATCGTTCGGTTTGACGTACCGCCGTTCGTGTGTTCATTCTAGACGTCGTGCGTTCGATATGGCGGAACTCCCTCTCCGGTCTCGACCGGCAGCTGGCGCGCGACATCGGGTTGATCTGTGTCGCCGACGGCTTCGTCGGCCTGTCCTTCGGTGCCATCACGGTGAGCGCGGGGCTTCCCGTGTGGCTGCCGATGCTGCTGTCCCTGGTGGTGTTCGCGGGCGCGGCCCAGTTCCTGTTCGTGGGGCTGGTGGCCTCGGGCGGCAACCCGATCGCCGCCGTGGTCGCCGGCCTGCTCGTCAACGCCCGCCACGTGCCGTTCGGCTTCGCGGTCGGCGACGTGCTGGGCGACGGGTGGCTGCGGCGCCTGGTCGGCAGCCACCTGATGATCGACGAGACGGTGGCGTTCGCGCTGGGGCAGAAGGAGCCCGAGCGGCGGCGGGCCGCGTACTGGACGTGTGGCGTCGGCCTGTTCGTCTGCTGGAACGTGGGCGTGCTGGCCGGGGCGTTCGGCGGCACGGTGGTCACGGACACCGACGCCTTCGGGCTCGACGCCGCGTTCCCCGCGGTGCTGCTCGCGCTGGTGCTGCCGTCGCTGAAGGACCGGCCGACCCTGCGGGCGGTCCTGGTGGGTGTGGCGATCGCGCTGGCCACGGCGCCGTTCCTGCAGGCCGGACTGCCGGTGCTGCTGGCGCTGCTCGGGGTGCTCGTGTCCCTGCGCGGCGGCGCTCGGGGTGACGGCGGCGACCCGAGCGGCGTGGGTGACGAGGGCGACGAGGACGACGACGCGGCCGGGACGGCCCGGACCTCGAAGGAGACGGTGCGATGAGCGACACGTCCATGACCCTGGTGGTCGCCGCTTTCGTACTCGGCGCGGGCACGTTCGCGTTCCGCCTCGCCGGGCCCGTGCTGCGCGCGCGGGTCGAGCTCTCGCCGCGGGTGGAGCGGCTGATGGGCACCTCGGCGGTGGTGCTGCTGGCCGCGCTGGTCGCGACGGCGGCCCTGCTCGAGGGACACGAGTTCGCGGGGTGGGCACGGCCCGCGGGGGTGGCCGTCGGCGGCGTGCTGGCCTGGCGCCGGGCGCCGTTCCTGGTCGTGGTCCTCGCGGCTGCGGCCACGGCGGCGGGCCTGCGCCTGCTCGGCGTCCCCTGAACGCCGCCTGCCCGCACACCGCCTGCCCGCACACCGCCTGTTGCGGCGCGCGGGCAGGATGCCGTGCGGGGGGCTACGCGGCGCGGTCGACCAGGGAGGCGAAGACCACCACGTTGTCGCTGTAGTAGCGCTCCTCCTCGTCGTACGCTCCGCCGCAGGTGATCAGACGGAGGCCGGCGTGGTCGAGATTCCGGTACACCTCGACGGTCGGGAAGTCGTTCTTCGGGTACCGCTCCACGCGGTCGACCTCGAACGTCGCCTTCCGTCCGTCCTCGCGGAGCACGTCCACCCGGTCGCCCGCGCCCAGCTTGCCGAGCGGGAAGAACACGGACTGCTCGCCGTCCCAGGTCACGTGTCCGGCGATCACCGCCGGTCCCCGTTCGCCGGGCGTCGGACCGGGCGTGTACCAGCCGGCCTTCTCGTGGTCCTGCGGGGTCTCCATGGCGCCGTTGCTCTGCCGTCCCAGGTCCACGAGCGGGGAGGAGACGTCGATCGACGGGATCGAGATCCGGACCGGCTCGGACTCCGGCAGCACCGGCCCGCGTGCCTTCTCGCCCTCCTCCTGCCCACCGCCGTCGGACGGTGCGTCCGACGGCGCGGGGACGTCACGTTCGGACTGGGACCGGGAGGGCGGCGAAGGCGGCTCCGGCTCCTGCCGGGACAGTCCCAGGACGAGCAGCGTCGCGGCCACGGCGGCGAAGGCCACCGCGGCCACGACGAAGCCGCGTGTACGCGTCGTGCCGGGCATCGGTTCAGCCGTCGAGGCGTGTCCGACGGCGCATCATCACCAGCGCACCGGCCGCGCCCACCAGGCCGACACCGCCGGCCGCGATCAGGCCGGGGGACTCGATGCCGCCGGTGCCCTCACCGCCGGTCTCCACGCCGCCGACCGGCATGGAGCCGATCGCGGCGCCCTTGACCATGCCGCAGTTCGCCGGGGCCGTGGCCTCGAGCGGCAGCTTGGGGTCGAGTTCGCTCTTGCCCGCGTCGGCGTCGTACTTGCCGTTGTCGTTGACGTCGATGCCGTGCTGCACGAGGTGCAGGTCCTTGATGTGCTCGGCGACGTCGTCCGACACCTCGATGGTGCGCTCGTAGGACAGGTTGCCGTCCCCGTCGGCCTTCGGCATCCGGTCCACGGCCAGGCCGCTGTCCATGGACGTGTCGCCCTTCGTGGTCAGCGAGATCATGATGTCGCCGTAGGAGGGCAGCCCCTCGACCGTGGAGACGATGCCGTCGCCGTTCTTGTCGGCGTCCGGAGTGGGGCAGACGAAGTCCTTGCCCTCGGTGGAACCGTGCAGGTGCTGTGCGTGCGGCGCGTTCGGGGTCATGCCCTCGGCCTCGACCTTCACGGTCAGCTCGTTGCCCTCGACACTGAGGAACGCGGTGCCGGTGGCGCCGGAGTCGCTGAGCTGCTTCAGGTCGATCTGGTGGGCGTCGCCGTCTGCGGCGGAGGCCGGGCCCGCGACGCCGAGCGTCAGGGCCGCTGGGAGTGCGGCGAGTACGGCGATGCGGGTGGCGCGGCTGAGTATCACGGATGATCACCTTCCGTCGGGCCGTGTGTGGCGGCCGCCCTTCCTCGGCTCGCAGTCGGCGAGTCCCTCACGACGTCCCGCCGGGCCGCGGAAGGGCGACCTGTGCCCCTCATTCGCCACGACCCAGGGGGGCGGATTGGTCCCCGTTCGGGAATTTCCCGGAGCCGCGGGTCGTGCGCGCCGTCGGTGCAGTTCACGGGGGCGAGGGGCGCTGCATTTCCTGGACGATGCGTCGCGCGGCGCCGGACTCCCCGGGCCGGCTCCGGGGCCTGGACCCTCCTCGACGCCCCATCCGGCCGCCGGGCGTCAGCGGCGGTGCGGCCTGCGGGCGCCGTGGTCGAACGAGGCGGAGTCCGCGCCGCGCAACGGCGCGGCCTGACGGCGGAGTTCGTGCAGCGACCGGTCCAGGTCGCCGGCCAGCAGGTCCGCCAGGTCGTGCGTCATGCCGTTCCGGACCACGAACCGCAGTGCCTGGATGTCCTCGCGGTTCTCCGGGAACGTGTACGCGGGCACCAGCCAGCCGCGTTCCCGCAGGTGGGCGGCGACGTCGAAGACCGAGTAGCCGGTGACTTCCGGCCGCAGCGTGCAGGCGAAGACGGGCAGTTGGTCGCCGTGCGTGATCAGTTCGAAGGGCCCCAGCGCGGCGATCCGGTCGGCCAGCCCCATGGCGACCTCGCGGCAGTAGCCCTGGACCCGCCGGTAACCGTCGAAGCCCAGCCGCAGGAACGTGTAGTACTGCGCGGCGACCTGGGCCCCCGGCCGGGAGAAGTTGAGCGCGAACGTCGGCATGTCGCCGCCCAGGTAGTTCACCCGGAACACCAGGTCCTCGGGGAGCCCGTCCCGGTCCCGCCAGACGACCCAGCCCACGCCCGGATAGACCAGCCCGTACTTGTGGCCGGAGGTGTTGACGGACGCGACGCGCGGCAGCCGGAAGTCCCATCGCAGATCCGGGTCGCAGAACGGCGCGATCATCGCGCCGGAGGCGCCGTCGACGTGCACGGGGACGTCGAGCCCGTCCCGGTCCCGGAGCGCGTCCAGCGCGGCGCAGATGTCCGCGACGGGCTCGTAGGAGCCGTCGTACGTCGAACCGAGCACGGCCACCACGCCGATGGTGTTCTCGTCGCACCGCTCCACGGCCCGGTCGGGCGTGAGGTGGTGGACGTCGCCCTCCATCGGCACCAGCCGCGCCTCCACGTCCCAGTAGGCCGCGAACTTCTCCCAGCACACCTGGACGTTCGAGCCCATCACCAGGTTGGGGCGGTCGGCGGGCAGCCCGGCCGCGCGACGGGCCTGCTGCCAGCGGCGCTTCAGCGCGAGCCCGGCCAGCATGCACGCCTCGCTCGACCCGGTCGTCGAACAGCCGGGCGCGTCCCCCGGCTCCGGCGCGTGCCACAGCTCGGCGAGCATCCGCACGCACCGCTCCTCCAGGGCGGCGGTGCGCGGGTACTCGTCCTTGTCGATCATGTTCTTGTCGAAGCAGTCCGCCATCAGCCGGTCGGCCTGCGGCTCCATCCACGTCGTCACGAACGTGGCGAGGTTGAGCCGCGCGTTCCCGTCCAGCATCAGCTCGTCCCGCACGATCCGGTACGCCAGCTCCGGGTCCATCTCCCCGGCCGGCATCGTCTCGCGCGGCACCTCGGGCGGCTCGGCGGCGAACATCGGGCTCACCGCGAGCACGTCCCGCCGGCCCTCCCGCGCAGACTCCCGTGACCCGCTCACCCCTCCACGCTAGGCCGGGCCCTCCCGGCCCGCTCCCCGGCCTGACCCGTTCGGCGGACGGCAGGCCGCCCGCCCGCGCCGGGCCGGCGCCGCGAACCGCCGGACCGGGCGCTGCCGGCGCCGCGTCCGCGGAGCTTGCGAGACGGGGCGTCAGACCAGGCGGCGGGCGGTGGCCCAGCGGGTGAGTTCGTGGCGGTTGGAGAGCTGGAGCTTGCGCAGCACCGCGGAGACGTGTGACTCGACGGTCTTGACGGAGATGAAGAGCTGCTTGGCGATCTCCTTGTACGCGTAGCCGCGCGCGATCAGCCGCAGCACCTCGCGCTCGCGCTGGGTGAGCCGGTCCAGGTCCTCGTCGACCGGCGGCGCGTCGGTGGAGGCGAAGGCGTCCAGCACGAAGCCCGCCAGGCGCGGGGAGAAGACGGCGTCGCCGTCGGCGACCCGGAACACCGCGTCGACCAGGTCGGCGCCGGTGATGGTCTTGGTGACGTAGCCGCGTGCGCCGCCGCGGATGACGCCGATGACGTCCTCGGCGGCGTCGGAGACGGACAGCGCGAGGAACCGCACGGGCTGCTCGGCCGCGCCCATCAGCGAGGTGCTGCGCCGCAGCACCTCCACCCCGCCGCCGCCCGGCAGGTGCACGTCCAGCAGGACGACGTCCGGCCGGGTGGCCTGGATGACCGTCATCGCCTGGTCGACGTCGCCGGCCTCGCCGACGACCTCCACCCCGGTCGCCTCGGTGCGGCCGATCTCCGCCTGCACGCCCGCCCGGAACATCCGGTGGTCGTCGACGAGCACGACGCGCGCGCGACGGCCCTCCGTCGTGGGTGCCGTGGTCTGCTGCTCGCTCACGCTTCCGCCCTCTCCATCTCCAGCTCCACCTCCGTGCCGCCGCCCGCGGCGGGGCGGATGCGGGCCGTGCCGCCGTTGCGCTCCATCCGGCCGATGATCGACTCGCGGACGCCCATCCGGTCGGCCGGCACCGCGTCCAGGTCGAAGCCCGGGCCGCGGTCGCGTACGGACACGAAGACCGTACGGCCCTCGACCTCCGCGAAGACCTGGACCGTGCCGCCTTCGCCACCGTACTTGGCGGCGTTGACCATCGCCTCGCGCGCCGCCTGGACCTGGGCGCCCAGCCGTTCGTCCAGTGCGCAGTCGCCGACGCAGACCACCTCGACCGGCACCCCGTGGTCGTCCTCGACCTCGGCGGCCGTGGCCTTCACCGCCTCGGCGACGGTGCCGGGCTCGTCGGACTCGTCCTTGCCGTTGCCCTGCGGCTTGTAGAGCCACACCCGCAACTCGCGCTCCTGTGCCCGCGCCAGGCGTGCGACCTCGCGCGGGTCGTCGGCGTTCCGCTGGATGAGGGTGAGGGTGTGCAGCACCGAGTCGTGGACGTGCGCGGCGACTTCGGCCCGTTCCTGGGCGCGGATGCGCATCAGCCGCTCCTCGGAGAGGTCCTGCATCATCCGCACCAGGTACGGGCCCGCGAGCAGCGCGATGCCCACCACCACGGCCAGCGACGCCTGGAGCACCTGGCCCAGATGCTCGACCGAGCCCTGGACCACGACGATGCCGGTGACCCCCGCCAGCACCAGCAGCACCCCGGCGGCGCTGCGCGCGAACGGCATCAGGCGGGTACGGCGGCTGACCTCGGCCCAGTGGGAGCGGCGGGCGTTGTCCGCCTGCCGCCACACCACCACCACGCCGACCGTGATGAGGATCAGCGGCCACAGATAGGCGTTCACCGGGCCGAACGGCAGCGGGTCGCCCACCACCACCACGGCGGCGAGCAGCACGCACAGCGCGAGGACGGGACCCTTGTCGATCTTCCGGACCAGGCGCGGGCGGGCGGCCTTGCGGGACGCCGCCTGGACGCCTCCCGTGCCCAGCGGCACCACCACCCAGAACGCCGCGTAGAGCACGACGCCGAGGCCGTTCACCGAACAGAGCACGACGAACGCGATGCGGACCCACGACACCGGCAGGGCCAGGTGGCCGGCCAGGCCGCGCGCGACGCCGCCCAGCATCCGTCCCTCCGCGGACCGGTAGAGCTTCCGCAGCGGCGGCTCGTCGTCGTCGCCGGGGGCGGGACGCGGCGGCGCCGGGGCGGAGGGGGCGGCGGAGGTCATGCCTCGATGGTCACACGCGGGGGCCGCCCGGACATCAGGGTCGGCCCTGAGGCGACCCGGAGGTCCGGGCCCGCCCCGCCCCGCGCCCGGCCCGCCCCGCCCCGCGCCCGGCCCGCCCCGGCCCGCCCCGCGCCCGCCGGGACCCGGTGCACGCCGATCTCAGGGTCGCCTCCGGGTCGGGCCCCGATGCCGCGGGGCGCGGCGGCGGGGGAGCATGGGGCGCATGAACGACGCTCCGCAGCCGCCGTCCCCGCCGGGCCCGAGCCTGCGCAAGGAGGCGCCGGCGACGGACGGCACTGCGGCTCCGGACGGACTGGACGCTCCGCGGCGGCCGGACCGGCCCGATGCACCCGAGCGGCCGGGGCGGCTGCTGCGCAGCAGCCGCCACAAGGTGGTCGGCGGTGTCTGCGGCGGCCTCGGCCGGTACTTCGACCTCGACCCGGTCGTCTTCCGGGTGCCGGTCGCCGTGCTGTCGCTGATCGGCGGCCTCGGTCTGGTCTTCTACGGCTTCGCCTGGCTCATCGTGCCCGCCGAGGGAGAGCGCGAGAACGAGCTGCGCCGCCTGCTGTCCGCGCGGGTGGACGGGGCGTCGCTGTCGGCGATCCTCGTCGCCCTGGTGGGCTGCGGCCTGTTCCTGGCCTCCCTGCGGGCCGGCTACACCTCGTTCTCCCTGCTGGTGGCGGGCGCGGTGGGTGGTGCCGCGTACTGGTCGCAGCGGCGCCGGGCGGAGGCGGTGGGCGCGGAGGGGGCGTCCGTGGACCCGGCCACGGCGCATGCCGTGGCGGACGCGCCCCCGGAGACGCAGGCGCCCCCGGTGCCGTCGACGCCCTCGTGGTGGCGCGAGCCGCTCACGAAGGACGGCACCCCCGCCAGGGAGAGCGGCTACCTGTGGGGGCCGGACACCGAGAGCGCGTACACCGCCGCCGACAAGGCGGCCTTCCGGCGAAGGCAGCGGGAACGCCGGTCGTCCGGCGGGCCGGTCTTCGCCCTGGCCTCGGTCGTCGGCCTGGCGGCCTTCGGCATCGCCCTGGGCAGCCGCTGGCTCCTCGCGGACAGCCTGGTCATCGGCCTCTCCTGCGCGCTTCTGGTGTACGGCCTCGCGCTGGCCGTCACCGCTTTCACCGGGCGCGTCGGCGGCGGCACGCTCTTCATGGTCCTGGTCACCGGGCTCGCCCTCGCGGCCGCCTCCCTGCTGCCGCAGGACATCGCCGCCGACTGGGAGGAACGCCGCTGGGCGCCCGTCTCGGCGGCCGCCGTCGCCCCCCACTACGAACAGGGCACCGGTCGCGCGACGCTCGACCTGAGCCGGGTGCGTCCCGGCGCGGGCGACGGCCTGCGGACGCGGGCCCGGCTCGGCGCGGGCGAACTGCGGGTGCTGGTGCCCGACGACGTCGTGGTGCGGGCGGACATCGAGGTCGGCGTCGGCGGCTACCGGCTGGAGCCGGCGTCCGCCGCCCCCGCCCCGCCCGTCCCCGACCCCGGAGACCGCGACGGCGCGCCGGAGCCCGGCCGCCCGGGTGGGCCGGCCGACGCGACGGGCGGCGGCCTCGGCGTGACGGCCACACGTACGCTGCCGCCGCCGGAGGGCGCGGAGCCGCAGGGCACGCTGACCCTCGACCTGGACGTCGGCGTCGGCGAGGTCGTCGTCGAACGGACGGAGCGACCACGGACCGGCGAGGAGGGCGCGCGATGACCCGGCACCGTTTCGAGCCGGCACGGCTTGCCATGGGGATCCTGCTGTGCGGAGCAGCCGTCGTGTACCTGCTGGACGGGCTCGGCGTGATCGGCGTTCACCCCGCGCCGCTCGCCCTCATGGTGCCCGCCACGCTGATGCTCGGCGCCGTGGTGGCGGTGACCACCGTCCTTCTCCGCCACGCCCGGACGCGCCACGCCCGGACCCGCCGCCGTCGCCGCGCCGGGGCGCCCGCCCCCGACTGATCACGCCCGTCGCGGGCGGGCAACGCGGTGCGTGGGGCCCGGCCGACGGTGCGGGCGTCAGCCGTAGAGGGCGCGGCCCCGGCGTCGGCGCCGGCCGGCGAGCGCGGAGTCGAGGGACAGTCGCCCCGCGCCCGCCAGCAGCAGCGGCGTCCAGGCCATCAGGTACGCCAGGTCGTTGCCGTAGTAGTACGGCTCCGTCGACCAGGTCACGGTCAGCCAGAAGGAGAGGGAGATCAGCGCGCCGCCGAGCGCCGCGAGGCGGGTGAGGAGGCCGACCAGGGCTCCGGCGCCCACGGCGATCTCGCCGAAGGCGATCGCGTAGCCGAAGCCCTCCGGGCTCTTCAGCGCGAGGTCGACCATCCACTCGGCGCCGGCCGTCTCGCGGACGCCCTCGAGCATGGCGGTCAGCGAGCCGGGCCCGGTGCCGGAGAGGAAGCCGGGGTCGGTGAGCTTGTCGAGGCCGGCGTAGACGAACGTGCCACCGAGGAAGAGGCGCAGTGGCAGCAGTGCGGAGCGCGCGAGCGCGCCGCGTATACCGGTCGGGCCCTCGGCCCGTTCCAGGTCCGTCGTCATCGGCATCGTGATCCCGCCTTCCCGCTGCGCCGCGTTCCGGCCGGTGCCGGGTACGGCTGTTGTGGTCATGCCCGCTGCTGCCGTCGGACTACCACCGCGGAGTACGTGAGGGGAAGGGGAGGCGTTCAGACGCGAGTGCCGGAACGACGGCCGCCAGGGCGCGGCCCGTGCCCCCGACAGGGCGCCGACTGCGCCCCGGCGGGGCGCAGTTAGGCTCCGGGGCCATGGAAACCCTGATCGACGTATGCGTCGGGCTGCACATCCTGGGGATCGCCGCGCTGCTCGGCGGGTTCCTCGTCCAGATGAAGGCGATGGCCGCGGGCGAGGCCCGGGTGGTGCCCGCCATGCTGCACGGCGCCCTGCTGATGCTGGTCACCGGCATGGTGATGATCGGCCTCAAGCAGTGGGACGACATGACTGTCAACAATCCGAAGATCGCCCTCAAGCTGGCGCTGCTGGTGGTGATCCTCGGGCTGGTCTACGTCAAGCGGGACGAGGAGCGGCTCCCGGCACCGCTCTTCGGCGCCATCGGCGCCCTGACCACGGCGAACGTGTTCATCGCCGTGCTCTGGACGTAGCAGGCCGCGCGCCGCCCCGGGCCGTGGGAGCCGGGCTCCGGGACGGACTCCCGTTCGGGCTCCCGTTCAGGCCGGGCGGACCGCGCTGTGGAAGGGCATGTAGTCGATCGACTCGTACTTGATCACGTCGCCCGGCTTCGGGGCGTGGATCATCTGGCCGTTCCCCACGTAGATGCCGACGTGGGTCACGTCCGCGTAGAAGAAGACGAGGTCGCCGGGCTGCATCTGCGACCGGGGCACGGTCGTGCCGACCTCGACCTGGTCGTAGGTGGTGCGCGGCAGGCTCACCCCGGCGGCCGCCCAGGCGTCCTGGGTGAGTCCGGAGCAGTCGTACGAGTTGGGCCCGGTGGCACCCCACACGTACGGCTTGCCGAGCTGGGCCTCGGCGAAGGCGATCACCTTCGCCGTACCCGTCGCGGGGGTGTCCGCGCCGCCGCCCGGGTCCCCGGCCTCCTCCTCGCGCTCCCGCTGCTCCTCGCGGCGCCGCTCCGCCTCCTCGGCCTTGCGGCGCGCCTCGGCCTCCCGCCGCCGTTCGGCCGCGGCGAGCCGCGCCTTCTCCTCGGCGGTCAGTTCCGACAGCAGGTCGCGCGCGTCGGAGAGCTTGCCCTGGACGTCCTTCTTGCTCTCCCGCAACCTGTCCTGCGACGTGGTGAGCGTGGAGAGTTCCCGCTGCGCCTCGCCGCGCTTGCGCGCGGCCTCCTGCTTGCGCTCCGCGAAGGTCTCCACGGCCTGCTGCTGCCGCGCGGTCATCCGCTTCATCACGTGCCTCTGCGTGAAGTACCCCTGGGGGTCCTCGGAGAGCAGCAGCGTCGCGGTCCCCGAGAGGCCGCCGGTGCGGTACTGCGCGGCCGCGTACTGCCCGAGCGCGCGACGGGCGTCGTTGACCTCGCCGGCCCGGCGGGCGACCTGGTCGAGGAGGCCGTCGACCTTGTCGCGCTGCGCGTCCGCCTTCTCCTTGGCCGCGTTGTAGCGCTGCGTCTCCGCGCCCGCCTGCCGGTAGAGGGTGTCGACGCGCTGCCGCACCTCCTCCAGCGTCGGTTCGTCGTCCCGGGGGTCGGCGACGGCGCTCTGCGTGGAGAGCAGCGTGACGGAGGCCAGGGCCGCCGTGGTGACGGAGACCGCGCCGTTGCGGGACGCGGCGGTCTGGAGGATGCGGGTGCGCGGCTTGCGGTGGGACGCCAAGGCCACGGCTCCTTCCGGTCACCGGCGGAGGGGCCCGTCCGGCGGGGTGGGGGTGCCTGCTTGGCACGGCACGGTAGCGAAGTTGTGGGACCGGTGTGAAGGCGGTGACCGAAACGTCCGATATCTTTTCGTGACCTCGCAGAGGCGGATCCGACGTGTCGGTGGGGCGCTCTAGACTCCGTAGACGATGAGCAGCCTCTTCGACGACAGCTTCCTGGCCGACCTCGAGCCGACGGACCCGGTGGCCGGAGCCCCGGACGACGCGCCGCCGCCCCCGCCCGAGTCCGGTGGGCCCGCAGAGCCCGAGGAGGTCCCCGAGGGCCTCTTCACCGGGTCGTTCCAGGGGCGCGGCGGCGACGCGCACTACCGGGACGGCGCGCACCGTCCGGTGATCGACCCGGAGCAGCTGCTGGAGGGGATGAACGCACAGCAGCGCGCCGCCGTGCTGCACCACGGTTCGCCGCTGCTCATCGTCGCCGGCGCCGGCTCCGGCAAGACCCGGGTGCTGACGCACCGGATAGCGCACCTGCTGGCCGCGCGGCACGTGCACCCGGGGCAGATCCTCGCCATCACCTTCACCAACAAGGCGGCGGGCGAGATGAAGGAGCGCGTCGAGCAGTTGGTCGGGCCGCGCGCCGAGCGGATGTGGGTGTCCACCTTCCACAGCGCGTGCGTGCGCATCCTGCGCCGGGAGAGCAAGAAGCTCGGCTTCACCTCCAGCTTCTCCATCTACGACGCGGCCGACTCCAAGCGGCTGATGGCGCTGTGCTGCAAGGACCTCGACCTCGACCCGAAGCGGTACCCGCCGAAGGCGTTCAGCGCCAAGGTCTCGAACCTGAAGAACGAACTGGTCGACGAGGAGGACTTCGCGGCCAGGGCGAGCGAGGGCTACGAGAAGACCCTCGCCGAGGCGTACACGATGTACCAGGCGCGGCTCCGCGAGGCCAACGCCCTGGACTTCGACGACATCATCATGACCACCGTGCACCTGCTGCAGGCGTTCGGGGACGTCGCCGAGCACTACCGCCGCCGCTTCCGGCACGTGCTGGTCGACGAGTACCAGGACACCAACCACGCGCAGTACACGCTGGTGCGCGAGCTGGTCGGCACGGATCCGGAGCCGGGCCACGAGACCGACGACGGCGCGCACCCGAAGGCCGAGCTGTGCGTCGTCGGCGACGCCGACCAGTCCATCTACGCCTTCCGGGGCGCGACGATCCGCAACATCCTCCAGTTCGAGGAGGACTACCCGGACGCGACCACCGTCCTGCTCGAGCAGAACTACCGCTCGACGCAGACGATCCTGTCCGCGGCGAACGCCGTCATCGAGCGGAACGAGAACCGCCGCCCGAAGAACCTGTGGACGCAGGCAGGCAGCGGCACCTCCATCACCGGGTACGTCGCCGACACCGAGCACGACGAGGCGCAGTTCGTCGCCGAGGAGATCGACCGGCTGACCGACGCCGGGAAGGCGAAGGCGGGCGAGGTCGCGGTCTTCTACCGCACGAACGCCCAGTCCCGCGTCTTCGAGGAGATCTTCATCCGCGTCGGCCTGCCGTACAAGGTCGTCGGCGGTGTGCGGTTCTACGAGCGCCGGGAGGTCCGGGACATCCTGGCCTACCTGCGCGTGCTCGCGAACCCGGAGGACGCCGTCCCGCTGCGCCGCATCATGAACGTGCCCAAGCGGGGGATCGGCGACCGTGCGGAGGCGATGCTGGACGCGCTCGCCGCCCGCGAGAAGATCACCTTCCCGCAGGCCATGATCCGGGTCGACGAGGCGTACGGCATGGCGGCGCGGTCGGCCAACGCGGTGCGCCGGTTCAACGCGCTGATGGAGGAGCTGCGCACGGTCGCCGAGTCCGGCGCGGGCCCGGCCACCGTCCTGGAGGCCGTGCTGGAGCAGACCGGCTACCTCGCCGAGCTCCAGGCCTCCACGGACCCGCAGGACGAGACGCGGATCGAGAACCTCCAGGAGCTCGCCGCGGTGGCGCTGGAGTTCGAGCAGGAGCGGGACGAGGACGACCCGGGGACGCTGGCGGAGTTCCTGGAGCAGGTCGCGCTGGTCGCCGACTCCGACCAGATCCCCGACGCGGAGGAGGGCGAGGACGCCCCCGGCGTCATCACCCTGATGACGCTGCACACCGCAAAGGGCCTGGAGTTCCCCACCGTCTTCCTCACCGGCATGGAGGACGGCGTCTTCCCGCACATGCGGGCACTCGGCCAGACCAAGGAGCTGGAGGAGGAGCGACGCCTGGCGTACGTGGGGATCACGCGCGCCCGGGAACGGCTCTACCTCACACGGGCCACCCTGCGCAGCGCCTGGGGCCAGCCGCAGTACAACCCGCCGTCGCGCTTCCTGGAGGAGATCCCGCCGGCTTTCGTCGAGTGGCAGCGCACCGGACCCGCGGCGGCGCCCGGCAGCGGCTACGGCTCGAGCGGTGCGGGTGCCGGTGCGGGCGGCGGGCGCATGTCGCCGACGTCCGGCATCACCTCGGCCCTCGGGGCGGCCCGCCGTGCGGCGCCGACCGGGTTCGCGACGCGCAGGGCGAAGGAACGGCAGGTGGTGGCGCTGTCCGTGGGCGACCGCGTCACCCACGACACGTTCGGGCTGGGCACCGTCACGGCCGTGCGCGGCGGCGGGGACAACGCGGAGGCCACCATCGACTTCGGTGACGAGAAGCCGAAGCGGCTGCTGCTGCGGTATGCGCCGGTCGAGAAGCTCTGAGGCGCGGCCGGGACGCCCGGGACGCGGCGGCGCCGGAACGACGCGTGGGGGCGCGCGGGTTCATCCCGCGCGCCCCCACCTCGTCGGCGTGTGCGTGTGTGCGCGTGTGCGCCGGTGTCCGCGCGTCAGTTGGGCTCGAGGCCGTGCGAGCGGAACCAGGAGAGCGGGTCGACGGCGGAACCGCCCCCCGGTCGCACCTCGAAGTGCAGGTGCGGGCCGGTGGAGTTGCCGGAGTTGCCCGTGTAGCCGATGACGTCCCCGGCCTGCACCGCTCCGGACCGGATGCGGGTGCTGCTGAGGTGGCAGTACCAGGTCTCGGTGCCGTCGGCGGCCGTGACGATCATCATGTTGCCGTAGGCCGGGTTCCACTGGGTGCTGACCGTGCCGTCGGTCGCCGCCTTGACCGGCGTGCCGTACGAGGCGGGGAAGTCCAGGCCGGTGTGCACGGACATCCAGTTGATGCCGGCCTGGCCGAAGTAGGCGCTGACACCGAACCCCTCCACCGGGAGGGCGAACTTGGGCCGCAGCGCCTCGCGCCGCGCGGCCTCGGCGGCCTTCCGCTTGCGCTCCGCCTCCTGGCGCTTCTTGAGGTCGATGCGCTCCTGGGTACGGCTCGCGCGGTCGGCGAAGTCGTCGCCGGCCTCACGGAGTCCGGCGAGCTGCGTGTCGAGCTTGGTGTTCGCCGGTGAGACCTTCACCTCGGTGGTGTCCGGGGCGGCCTGCGCCGTCTCCTCGTCACCGGCGGGAATCACGGAGGCCGCGGCGATGCCCGCCACGCCGAGCACCGCGACCGACGGGGCGGCGACGGTGAGCAGCGCGGAGCGGCGCGGTTTCGGGGAACGGCGGCGGCCGCGGCCCTGGGGTCCGGCGATCACCGCCCCGGGTTCGGGCTCCGCCTCCGAGCCGACGGTGACGACGGGCTCGCCGCACGGGTCGGCCGGGTCGTACGGGTCCACGGGGTCGTACGCGTCCGCCGGGTCGTGGGCGTGCTCCGGGCCGGCCGGATCCGGGTGACCGGCCGGGGCCTCCTCGCCCGTCCCGTACGCGTCGAATGCGGCTGTGGGCTGCTCGTGGAAATCCACCACCGCGGCGGCCTGCGCGTCGGCGCCTTCCGCCGCGTGAGGCCCGGTCTCCTCGCCCTGGTGGTCGGCGACGGGAGTGCCGTAGGCCGCGCCGTCGGTCCACCCGACGGCGTCGTAGGCACCCGTGCCGTAGGCGGTCGGGTCGTTCACGGACGGGTCGTACGCGGCCTGGGCGTTCTGGTCGTACGCGGCGGGGTAGCCGTTCCGGTCGTACCCGGCCGGGCCGTAGCCGGCCTCGAACCCCGAGCCGTCGGTGGCCTGGTGGCCGTAGGCGCTGCCGTCCCAACCGGTGGCGGCGCCGTAGGCCGTGGGGTCCAGCACGGCGTTGTCGAGCCCGGTGGTGGCCGGGGCGGTCGACTCGAACGCGTTGACGTCCCACTGGACCGAGCCCTCGGCGGGGACCGACCATCCGTATTCGGCCTGGTCCGGCCCCGGCTGGTGCGGGATGAAACCCGCGCCGGAGTAGTCCGTTCCGGAGCCGTCGGTCCAGGCGGGCGTGTCGTACGCGCCGGTGGCGTGACCGTGGCCGGCGGTGCCGTAGGTGTCGTACGCGGTGCCGTAACCGTCCGTGCCGTGGAACTCGTTGCCGGTCCCGTCGTAGGACGGGGCCGGACAGCCGCCCGCGTGGAGGGCGTCCGTGCCGGGGACGGGTCCGTAGAGGGGGTCCCCGTAGTAACCCCCGTCCGGCGCGTAGCCGGTGCCGTGGGTGTCGTACGCGCCGGTGGACCAGGCGTCGTGCTGGGTGGCGGTGGCGTAGGCCGCGGTCCCGTAGGTGCCGTATGCCGACTGCTCGTAGTGCGCGGAGTCGTAGCCCGCGGACGAGTAATCGGCACCGGGGTCGGCCGGGAAGGAATCTCCCGCCGGGTGACGGTCGTTCACCACCAACTTCTCTTTCGCCTCGACAGCAAGGGGCGGAGCAAGTGCGGTGACTGTACCCGGCGGTATGCGGCGGCGACAATCTTCCTCAGGTTTCGGGCGGGCGTGAAACGGGCATTCGCTCGCCTATCGCCGCGCTGGGAGTCCGTACTCGGCGGGGCGTTCGAGAAGCGTTCGGCCAGCGTACGGAGGGGTTCCGGGGCGCTGTGCGCCACCCCTGCCGCGAATCTCGCAAGTTCAGGGGGTCGCCCGGCGGATCAGACGTGCCGAAGCGCGGCGACCGGCCGGTCGTCACGGTGGGTGCGCGGCGTCCCGGCGGGCCTGGGCTCAGGCGGCTCCGGAGGCGGGCGTGTCGAGGTGCGTGCCGCCCGGTTCGGTGGCGCCCGCCGCGGCGTCGCCCCCCTGGGCGGCGTCCGCCTCCGCGCCGTGGCCGTCGGCGAGTTCGTCCCGGATCCAGGCGGCGACCGTGCGGTCCACCGGGAGCATGAGGTGTCCGACGCCCCGCACCCGCACGTTGGTCACCGCGAGATCGGGGTGCTCCAGCCTGCCGCTTCGCACCGGCACCACGAACAGGTCGTGGTCGCCCCACACGCTTACGAAACGGGTGCGACTGCCGCCCGGCACCGGCGCGGCCAGCTCCTCCAGCAGCCCCGAACCCGGCACCATCTGGCGCGCCACCGGGTGCGGGGTGAGCGCCGCAGCGGTGTAGGTGCCCGTGTGCGGCGTGCCGAGAGTGACCAGGGTGCGGACGTGGGCGTCGCCGCCGTGCAGTTGCACGTAGCAGCGGCCGATGAGGCCGCCCAGGCTGTGGCCCACGACGTCCACGCGCTCATGACCGGTGCGGCGGCAGATCTCCTTCACCCGTGCGTCGAGGGTCTCGACGGCCTCGTGGATGTCCCAGGTGAGCGGGGAGTGGTTCAGGCAGTACACGTGCGGCCAGCCGTTCCCCAGGAGCGACCGGCGAAGCATCACGAACGTGGAACGGTTGTCGCAGAAGCCGTGCAGCAGCAGCACGGGCGGGGCGGACACGCCCCGCGTGGAGAGGGTCGCGGTGGGTTGTGCTTCCTCGAGGTCGGGGTCCCGCTCGGGGCATATGCCGGTCGGGTAGAGCAGTAGGTGCCCGGTCAGTGCCAGCGCCTCGCGTGTCGCCGCGCGCAGGAACGGCATTCCCGACATGGCCAACCACCTCCCGATCCGCGCCCTCGGGCTCGGCGCCGTCTGGAGACGGCGAGTGCCCCGAATACGCGATCTTGTGCGGTCCTTGGTGTGATTTCCCCCTCCCTCCGTGCCGCGAAACTGCCAGGATGGGTGAGAGGGGCGATAACGTTCGTTCACCTGGGTGGGCCGGATGCCGTCCCGGGGCGCGTCGCGAGTATGGAGGCAGTGATGGGTGTGTCGGGTCCGATCCGCGTGGTGGTCGCCAAGCCGGGTCTCGACGGCCATGACCGCGGCGCGAAGGTCATCGCGCGGGCGCTGCGTGACGCGGGCATGGAGGTCATCTACACGGGCCTGCACCAGACGCCCGAGCAGATCGTCGACACGGCGATCCAGGAGGACGCCGACGCGATCGGTCTCTCCATCCTCTCCGGCGCGCACAACACCCTCTTCGCCAAGGTCCTCGAGCTGCTGCGGGAGCGCGACGCGCTGGACATCAAGGTGTTCGGCGGCGGGATCATCCCCGAGGACGACATCGCGCCGCTGAAGGAGCAGGGCGTCGCGGAGATCTTCACGCCCGGCGCCCCCACGGGTGACGTCGTCGCCTGGGTCCGCGGCAACGTCCGCGACCTCGCGGCGTAGCGCTTCCCCGAAGCCGGGTGCCCCTTCCGGCCGCACCGCTCGCCACGCGGAGACCAGCACCGCCCCCTGCTCGCCGACGGGTCGCCCTCGGAGGCGGGCGCCGCAGGTGGCTCCCGCCACCGGTCGCCGATGGCGCTCCCCCCTCGGCCGCGCCGCCGCCGGCGGCGCGCCGGATCGCTGGAGTCCGGGACCCGTGGCGTGAGGGGCCCGGGATCAGGGCGAGGGGCGGGATTCCACCGGGCTGAGTTCGGCGAGCATCGTCGCGCGCATCCGCAAGGTGGCCACGAGTCGCTGGAACGCCTCCGCCCAGTAGCCGCCGGCGCCCGGGGAGCCGTCCCGCGGTTCGTCCGGTAGCGCCGCGAGCGGAGCCAGCCGCTCCGCGTCGGCCGGGTCCAGGCACCGCTCCGCCAGCCCCAGCACACCGCTGAAGCTCCACGGGTAGCTGCCCGCGTCGCGGGCGATCTCCAGGGCGTCCATCACCGCTCTGCCCAGACCACCCGACCACGGCACTCCGCACACGCCGAGTATCCGGAAGGCGTCGGAGAGTCCGTGCGCCGCGATGAAACCGGCCGCCCAGGCCGCCCGCTCGTCGGCCGGCAGCACGGTGAGCAGCTTCGCCGGATCGCCCGGCCCCTGTGCGGGCGGCGCCGCGGGCGCCCCGACGAGGGCCCTGGCCCACGCGACGTCCCGCTGACGCACCGCCGCACGGCACCAGGCGGCGTGCAGGTCCTCACGCCAGCCGTCGGCCACCGGCAGGGCGACGATCTCCGTCGCCGTGCGGCCGCCGAAGCGGTCCGTCCAGGTGCCCAGCGGGGTGGCCTCCACGACCTGGCCGAGCCACCAGGCCCGCTCGCCCCGCCCGGACGGCGGTCTCGGCACGACGCCGTCCCGCTGCATCGCCGCGTCGCATTCGTGCGGCGCCTCGACGGCGATCGCGGCGCCGTCGGGCGCCGGCCGGCCGTCCGCGTCCCGCGCCCGCGTGCGGTCGGGGGCGACGCACGAGCGGGCTCGCTCGGCCATCCGGGTGGCGAGCGCGGAGCCGGGCAGCCCGGAGAGCAGTTCGGCCGCCGTCGCCCGCACCGTCCGGCTCCGGTCGGTGAGGGCACGCTCGAGAAACGGCTCGTCCACGGGCGACAGGCCGTCCCGGAGCGTGTCGAGGAACATCAGCCGGTCCTCGGCCCGCTCCGTCGTCCACGTGCTCTCCAGCAGCGCGAGCCCGGCCGCGGCGTCACGGCGGCGCAGGGAGCCGAGCAGGGAGACGCGCTCGGCGAAGAGGCCCTCCTCCCAGAGCCGCCGGTCGGGCTGGGCGTCCTCCGCGACGCCGCCCGCGTTGCGGAGGGCGAACTTCCAGTCCTGGTTCAGCCGCGCCAGCCAGCGCGCCCGCGGGCCGCCGAAGGCGAGGGTCTGGGCGCGCAGGTCCGTGCGGGCGCGGGCGGCGTCGAGCAGCGCGGGCAGCAGGGCGTACGGCGCGCGGTAGCCGTGCCGGTTGGCCACGGCCAGCCACTGCGGCAGCAGTTCGGCGAGGTCGGGTGCGGTGCCGCGACGACCGCCGCCCGGCCCGGCGACGCGGTGGGCGAGCAGCAGGGTCAGCCGGTCGGCCGCCGCCTCGGGGAGCGGTGGCCGCTCGTCCGGCGGCGCGGGGTCGAGGCGTGGCCCGGCCTGCGCGGGCCGCGCTCCGGCGCGGCGCCGGACGGTCGCCACGGCGGCGGCGTCCAGCAGCGCGACGGTGCTGCCGCCCGGTGGCGGCCTCCGCTCGGCGCCGAGCAGGGCGGCGCCCAGCAGCTCGCTCCAGGGGGTCGTCGGTGCGTCCACGCTCTCGTCCCTCCGTCCATCGGCTTCCGGCTGCGGCGCCCACGCCTCGCGGGCGGGCGCGGTCACAGCGGCACCGCCGTGGTCTCGCCGGGGCCGGGCGCCCAGGCCGTGTGCGGGGCGAAGCCCCGGTGCCCGCACTCCCCGAACACCGTGACGGGACCGCCCCCGGAGAGGGCGACGAGCCGCCACAGCCGGGACTCCGGAACTGCGGGCGCGACCGGGAGCGCCGCGTCCCCGTCCGCGTCCGCCAGCTGCCACCCGCCGCGCTCCGCCGGGCGTACCGGCACCACGTCCCGCAGCACGACCGGCCACCCGTCGAGCCACGGGTCCTCGGCCAGCGCGGCGCCGTAGGCGGCGAGCGCGTCGTCCGTGCTGCCGCCGGGCGGGACGAAGCCCGCGGACGGCGCCGACCGCCGTTCGCCCAGGGCGGCCCGCAGCGGCGCGGCGCCCGGGTAGTAGGCCAGATCGGCGTCGAGCACGGTGCCGACGGGCAGCGTGATCTGCGGTGCGCGTCCGGCGGCGCCGAAGGCGAGCAGCAGGGCGGGCCGTCCCGAGGCGCGCCCGTGCAGCCATATCCGGCGGGCGGTCAGCCTGCCCTCCTCGGTGTCCCGTTGGGCGAGGACGAGCCACGCGTCACGCCGCAGGCTCCCGTCTGCGTCTGCCGCTTCGGCGAGCACCGCCGCCGCGTCCAGGTTCAGGCCCGTCCGGGCCCGTACCGTCGCGGCGAGCGGCTCGGGGAGCCCGCCGTCGTGCGCCGCGCGCCAGCCCCGGGCGAGCAGGTGCAGCAGCGCGCACTCCGCGAGCAGCCGGTCCGGCCAGCCGGGCCCGGAGGCGGCGACGGCGCCCAACTCCCGCACCCGCCCTGCCAGGCCGGGGGCCTGGGCGTCGACCATGCGGGCGGCCGTCTGCTCCCACTCGCCGTAGCCCGCGCCGTCGGCTCCCGCCAGGCCGCGGCCCAGCAGGTCCGCCAGGCGTTGCTCCAGCTCCGTCGCCCCGGCGGTGATCGCGGCGGTGCGCCGTTCGGCGCGCCGCCGGGCCGCCTGCGGGTCTCCTGCCCCTCGCCCGGCCGCGGCTCCGTCGCCGTCGGACGAGCCGTTCCCCCCGGTCGCCCCCGCGCCGGCGGCACGGGCGGAGGCCCGCGCGCGCCGCCCGTTCAGCCACTCCGCCGCCCACGGGGGCGGCTCGGCGCCCTCCTCCACGCACGGCTCCGCGCCCGCCCACAGCAGGAGCAGGGCCAGCGCGTGCTTGCAGGGGAACTTGCGGCTGGGGCAACTGCACCGGTATCCCGGCCCGTCGCCTCCCGCGAGGTCCACGACCGCCTGGTACGGCGTCCTGCCGCTGCCCTTGCACAGCCCCCACACCGCGTCGTCCCCGCTGCCCGCCTCCGACCACGGGCCGGGCGCCGCGAGCCGGCTGCCGCTCTTCCGCGACGACGCGTCGGGCGCCAGCGCGAGCACCTGTTCCGCTGTCCAGCGGACCCCCTGACCACTCATGTCACCGACGGTAGGACCCGCCACTGACAATCCGTCGGGACCACTCTCCGACCTGCGGTGACGCTCTTTCAGGCGACCACTGTCAGTGCTGCCGTGCAAGGTGGGACCACATCGATCCGTTGCACGCCGAGGGGGAGTTGTGACCGAGACGCATGCCCTGCGACCGCACGCCGAGGACGCCTTCGCCGACGAGCTGAAGGCGCTCGCGGCCGCCGACGACCGGCCGCGCCCCGAGCGCTGGCGGCTGTCACCGTGGGCCGTGGCGACCTACCTGCTCGGCGGCACCCTGGCCGACGGCACGGTCGTCACCCCCAAGTACGTGGGCCCGCGCCGCATCGTCGAGGTCGCCGTCACCACCCTGGCCACCGACCGTGCGCTGCTGCTCCTCGGTGTGCCGGGCACCGCGAAGACCTGGGTGTCCGAGCACCTGGCCGCCGCCGTCAGCGGCGACTCCACCCTGCTGGTGCAGGGCACGGCCGGCACCCCGGAGGAGGCCGTCCGGTACGGGTGGAACTACGCCCAGCTCCTCGCGCACGGGCCGAGCCGGGACGCCCTGGTGCCCAGCCCGGTGATGCGGGCCATGGCGGACGGCATGACCGCCCGCGTCGAGGAGCTGACCCGCATGCCGGCCGACGTGCAGGACACGTTGATCACCATCCTGTCGGAGAAGACCCTCCCGATACCGGAGCTGGGCGAGGAGGTGCAGGCGGTGCGCGGCTTCAACCTCATCGCCACGGCCAACGATCGCGACCGCGGCGTCAACGAGCTGTCCAGCGCCCTGCGCCGACGGTTCAACACCGTGGTGCTGCCGCTCCCGGCCACCGCCGAGGCGGAGGTGGACATCGTCGCCCGCCGCGTCGACCAGCTCGGACGGTCCCTGGACCTGCCGGCGCTGCCCGACGGCGTCGACGAGATCCGTCGCGTCGTCACCGTCTTCCGTGAACTGCGGGACGGCGTCACCGCCGACGGCCGCACGAAGGTCAAGTCGCCGTCCGGCACGCTCTCGACGGCCGAGGCGATCTCGGTGGTCACCGGAGGGCTCGCGCTGGCCGCGCACTTCGGCGACGGCGTGCTGCGCGCCGGCGACGTCGCGGCCGGCATCCTCGGCGCTGTCGTCCGCGACCCGGCGTCCGACCGCGTGGTGTGGCAGGAGTACCTGGAGGCCGTGGTGCGCGAGCGGGAGGGGTGGAAGGACTTCTACCGCGCCTGCCGCGAGGTGTCCGAGTGAGCGGGCCGCTGCTGCTGGGCGTCCGCCACCACGGGCCGGGCTCCGCCCGCGCGGTACGGGCGGCCCTCGACGCCCGGGCGCCGAAGATCCTCCTCGTCGAGGGGCCGCCGGAGGCGGACGACGTCCTGCCGCTCGCCGCCGACCCGGGCATGCGGCCGCCGGTCGCGCTGCTGGCGCACGTCCCGGCCGAGCCGGGCCGGGCGGCGTTCTGGCCGCTGGCCGACTTCTCGCCGGAGTGGGTCGCCGTCCGGTGGGCGCTGGCCCGCGGGGTCCCCGTGAGGTTCATCGACCTGCCCGCCGCCCACACCCTCGCCCTCGGCGGCGGCGACGGCGACGGCGACGAAGCGGGCCTTGAACCGGACCCGGAAGCGGCCCCGGAGGCAGAGCCGGAGCCCGCACAGCCGGGCGACGAGGAGGACGCGACACCCCGCGCGCACGGAGCCGCATCCGGTGCCGCCCGTCTCGACCCGGTCGCGGTCCTCGCCGAGACGGCCGGCTACGACGACCCCGAGCGGTGGTGGGAGGACGTCGTCGAGCACCGCGGCCGGCCCCGCGGCGACGGGACCGGAGACCCGGACCCGTTCGCGCCCTTCGCGGCGCTCGGCGAGGCGATGGCCGCACTCCGCGCGGCGCACGGCGAGGACGGACACGAGCGGGATCTCGTCCGCGAGGCGCACATGCGCCTGCGGCTGCGCGAGGCCCGCCGCGCCTACGGCGACGAGCACGTCGCCGTCGTGTGCGGCGCCTGGCACGTCCCGGCGCTGGCCCGGTCCGTGAAGGTCGCGGACGACCGGGCGCTGCTGCGCGGGCTCCCCAAGGCGCGGGTCGAGGTGACGTGGGTGCCGTGGACCCACCGCCGCCTCGCCCGGCAGAGCGGCTACGGCGCCGGCATCGACTCGCCGGGCTGGTACGGCCACCTCTTCACCGCGCCCGACCGGCCCGTGGAACGCTGGATGACCCGGATCGCCGGGCTGCTGCGCGACGAGGACCTGCTCGTCTCCTCGGCCCACGTGATCGAGGCCGTCCGCCTCGCCGACACTCTCGCCGCGCTCCGCGGCCGCCCGCTGGCGGGGCTCACCGAGACGATTGACGCGGCGCGGGCCGTGCTGTGCGAGGGCTCCGAGGTCCCGCTGCACCTCGTCCGCGACCGGCTGGTCGTCGGCGACGTACTCGGCGAGGTGCCCGACGACGCCCCGGCGGTCCCGCTGCACCGCGACCTGACGCGGCAGCAGAAGTCGCTGCGCCTGCGGCCGGAGGCGTCCGACCGCGACCTCGACCTCGACCTGCGGAAGGAGACCGACGCCGCACGCAGCCGTCTGCTGCACCGCCTGCGGCTGCTCGGGGTGCGCTGGGGCAGCCCCGCGGTCTCGCGCTCCGCCCACACCGGCACCTTCCGGGAGAGCTGGCGGCTGCGCTGGGAGCCCGAACTCGCCGTCCGCACGGCGGAGGCGGGCGTCTGGGGCACGACCGTCCTGGCCGCGGCGACGGCCAAGGCCCGCTCGGCGGCCGTCGCCGCGCGTGCCCTGGCCGACGTCACCACTCTCGCGGAACAGTGCCTGCTGGCGGATCTGCCGGACGCGCTGCCGGTCGTGATGCGGACCCTCGCCGACCGGGCGGCGCTGGACGCCGACATCGGCCACCTGGTGCAGGCACTGCCCGCCCTGGTGCGGACCGTCCGGTACGGGGACGTGCGCGGCACGGACGCTGCGGCCCCCGCGCAGGTCGCCGTGGGCCTCGCCGAACGGGTCGGCGTCGGCCTGCCGCCCGCCTGCGCAGGACTCGACGCGGACGGGGCCGCGCAGATGAGGGAACACCTCGACACCGCGCACCACGCGATCGCACTGCTCGCTCAGCAGGAGGGGGTGCCCGGCGCAGCGGAACTCCCGGACCGCTGGCGGCGCGTGCTCCGCACCCTGGCCGACCGGGAGCGCGTCCCGGGGCTGCTGCGCGGCCGGTGCGTGCGGCTGCTCCTCGACGACGGGAGGCTCGCGGACGGCGAGGCGGCCCGGCTGCTGGGGCTCGCCCTGTCTCCGGGGACGCCCCCGCTGGAGGCGGCGGCGTGGATCGAGGGCTTCCTCGCCGGTGGCGGCATGCTCCTCGCGCACGACGAACGGCTGCTCGGTCTCGTGGACCGCTGGCTGATCTCCATCGCCCCGGACGCCTTCACGGAGGTGCTGCCGCTGCTGCGCCGGACGTTCGCGGAGTACGAGGCGGGTGTACGGCGGACGTTGGGGGAGCTGCTGCGCCGCGGTCCCGCGGTGGCGGGCGGCGCCCGGGGCGCGGGGTCCGGGGCGCTCCCCGGGTTCGGCCCCGGTGCCGACGCGGAGCGCGCGGATGCGGTGCTGCCCACGCTGCGGCTGCTGCTGGCCGCGCCGTGAAGGGGCTGACGGGGAGGCGGGCTGCTGCCCCGAGCGGGTCGCCCGTCGCGTCGCCGGCGACGGGTCACCAGGGCGGCGCGGAGTGAGCGGCAGGGTTCGGGACGAGGGGAGAGAGCGATGACGCGGACAGGGAGCGGGGCAGTGGGGGAGGACGTGGCAGAGGAGCAGTTCCGCGCCGGGGGCGGGGAGCGCATGCGGCGGTGGCGGCTGGTGCTGGGGGGTGGCGACGGCCAGGACACCGACGGGACCGGTTACGCGCTCGGCGGTGCGGACGCCGCGATGGACCGCACCCTCGCGGCCCTCTACGGCGGCACCGACGGCCCCGGGCAGGGGAACCGCTCCGCCGACCGGCCCGGCGGCCTGGGGGCCTCGGCTCCGCGCGTGGCGCGCTGGCTCGGTGACATCCGTACCTACTTCCCGGCCTCGGTCGTCCAGGTGATGCAGCGGGACGCCGTCGACCGGCTGGGCCTGTCCTCGCTGCTCCTCGAGCCGGAGATGCTGGAGGCCGTGGAGCCGGACGTGCACCTGGTCGGCACGTTGCTCTCCCTGAACAGGGCGATGCCCGAGTCGAGCCGCGAGACGGCCCGTGCCGTGGTCCGCGCCGTGGTGGAGCAGCTGGAGCGGAAGCTGGCGACCCGTACCCGCGCGACGCTCACCGGGGCCCTGGACCGGTCCGCGCGCGTCGCGCGCCCGCGTCACCGGGACATCGACTGGGACCGCACCATCCGCGCGAACCTGAAGAACTACCTGCCGTCCCACGGCACCGTCGTCCCCGAGCGGCTGGTCGGTTACGCGCGCGCCGCGCAGGCGGTCAAGAAGGACGTCGTGCTGTGCATCGACCAGTCGGGGTCGATGGCGTCGTCCGTCGTGTACGCGTCCGTTTTCGGCGCGGTGCTGGCGTCCATGCGGTCGCTCGACACCCGTCTGGTCGTCTTCGACACCAACGTCGTCGATCTGACCGACGAGCTGGACGACCCGGTGGACGTGCTGTTCGGCACCCAGCTCGGCGGCGGTACGGACATCAACCGGGCGCTCGCCTACTGCCAGTCGCGGATCACCCGCCCCGCCGAGACCGTGGTGGTGCTGATCAGCGACCTGTACGAGGGCGGTATACGGGACGAGATGCTCAAACGGGTCGCCGCGATGAAGGCCGCGGGAGTCCAGTTCGTCACACTGCTCGCGTTGTCCGACGAGGGCGCACCGGCGTACGACCGGGTGCACGCCGCCGCGCTGGCCGCCCTGGGGGCGCCCGCGTTCGCCTGCACCCCGGACCTGTTCCCCGAGGTCATGGCGGCCGCGATCGAGAAGCGGCCGCTGCCCGTGCCGCACGACGACTGAGGTCCGGGCCCCGCGGGAGGCGGCCGGCGGGCCGGAGGAGACGCGCACGAGCTGTGACAGGTGTCACCGCGCCGGTGTGAGCTGGAATTCATGGAGCACTCACCGACAGAGCTACCCTGCAAGGCGGACATGCCGCGCGCCATCGGTGACGCCGCGGCCACGCGGCACGCCCACGCTGACAACGACCGCGATACCACTGATTAAGGGGACGTACGCGCGTGGACCTGTTCGAGTACCAGGCGAGGGACATCTTCGCCAAGCATGACGTACCGGTGCTGGCCGGTGAAGTCATCGACACGCCCGAAGCGGCGCGCGAGGTGACTGAGCGACTCGGCGGTCGCGCGGTCGTCAAGGCGCAGGTGAAGACCGGCGGCCGCGGCAAGGCGGGCGGCGTGAAGCTGGCCTCCGACGCCGACGACGCGGTCGAGAAGGCCCGGGCCATCCTGGGGATGGACATCAAGGGCCACACGGTCCACAAGGTGATGCTGGCGCAGACCGCCGACATCGCCGAGGAGTACTACGTCTCCTTCCTCCTCGACCGCACCAACCGCACCTTCCTGGCCATGGCCTCCGTCGAGGGCGGTGTCGAGATCGAGGAGGTCGCGGCGACCAAGCCCGAGGCCCTCGCCAAGATCCCGGTGGACGCGATCGAGGGCGTGACCGAGGCCAAGGCCCGCGAGATCGTCGAGGCCGCGAAGTTCCCGGCCGAGCTGCACGACCAGGTGGTGAACGTCCTGCGGAAGCTGTGGGACGTCTTCATCAAGGAGGACGCCCTCCTGGTCGAGGTGAACCCGCTGGTCAAGACCGGTGACGGCAAGGTCATCGCGCTGGACGGCAAGGTGTCGCTGGACGAGAACGCCGAGTTCCGGCAGCCCGACCACGCCGCGCTCGAGGACAAGGCCGCGGCCAACCCGCTCGAGGCCGCCGCCAAGGCCAAGGGCCTGAACTACGTCAAGCTCGAGGGCCAGGTCGGCATCATCGGCAACGGCGCGGGCCTGGTCATGTCCACCCTCGACGTCGTCGCGTACGCGGGCGAGGCCCACGGCAACGTGAAGCCGGCCAACTTCCTGGACATCGGCGGCGGCGCCTCCGCCGAGGTCATGGCGAACGGCCTGGAGATCATCCTCGGCGACCCGGACGTCCGCTCCGTGTTCGTCAACGTCTTCGGCGGCATCACCGCCTGCGACGCGGTCGCCAACGGCATCGTCCAGGCCCTGGAACTCCTCAAGTCCAAGGGCGAGGACGTCAACAAGCCGCTGGTCGTGCGTCTGGACGGCAACAACGCCGAGCTGGGCCGCAAGATCCTGACCGATGCCGCCCACCCGCTGGTGCAGCAGGTCGACACGATGGACGGAGCGGCCGACAAGGCCGCCGAGCTGGCCGCCAAGTAAGGGACGAGGACGCACAAGAACATGGCTATCTTCCTCACCAAGGAAAGCAAGGTCATCGTCCAGGGGATGACCGGCTCCGAAGGCCAGAAGCACACCAAGCGCATGCTGGCGTCGGGCACCCACATCGTCGGCGGCGTCAACCCGCGCAAGGCGGGCACCACCGTCGACTTCGACGGCACCGAGATCCCGGTGTTCGGCGGCGTCAAGGAGGCCATGGAGGCCACCGGCGCGGACGTCACCGTCATCTTCGTGCCGGAGAAGTTCACCAAGAGCGCGGTCGTCGAGGCCGTCGACGCCGAGATCCCGCTCGCCGTGGTGATCACCGAGGGCATCGCGGTGCACGACTCCGCGAGCTTCTGGGCCTACGCGACGCAGAAGGGCAACAAGACCCGCATCGTCGGCCCGAACTGCCCGGGTCTCATCACCCCCGGTCAGTCGAACGCCGGCATCATCCCGGCCGACATCACCAAGCCGGGCCGCATCGGGCTGGTCTCGAAGTCCGGCACGCTGACGTACCAGATGATGTACGAGCTGCGGGACATCGGCTTCTCCACCTGCGTCGGTATCGGTGGCGACCCGGTCATCGGCACCACCCACATCGACGCCCTGCAGGCGTTCGAGGCCGACGCGGACACCGACCTGATCGTCATGATCGGTGAGATCGGCGGCGACGCCGAGGAGCGCGCGGCGGACTTCATCAAGGAGAACGTCTCCAAGCCGGTCGTCGGCTACGTCGCGGGCTTCACCGCTCCCGAGGGCAAGACGATGGGCCACGCCGGTGCGATCGTGTCCGGTTCCTCCGGCACCGCGCAGGCGAAGAAGGAGGCCCTGGAGGCCGCGGGCGTGAAGGTCGGCAAGACCCCGTCCGAGACCGCGCGCCTGGCGCGCGAGCTGCTGAACGGCTGACCACCGGCCGTCGCACGCGTGAACGGGCCCGCACCCTCGGGGTGCGGGCCCGTCAGCGTTCCGCCGGACCCGCTTTCTTCTCCGGACCCGCCTTCTTCGCCGGGCCGGTGGGACGCGCCTGCGGCTGGACGGTCGCCCGCCCGTCCCGCTCGACCAGGTGCACCCGGTAGTTCCCCGACCGCACCTCCGGCAGATACGCCGCCCCGGGCGCGACGCCCGGCGCGGGCCCCGGGGCCGACGTGGTGGGGGAGGGCGACGCAGTGGGCGCGACCCCGCCGTTGCGGGCGTCCCCGGCCGGCCCCGGCTCGGCGCCCCCCTGCCCCGGCGCGGCCAGCGCCACCGTCACGGCGGCGGCCACCACGGTGGTCAGTCCCCATGCCGCTCCGGTGCGCTGCCGGCTGGTCCGTTCGCAGTCCTCGCGCACATGGGCCGCAGGGAGCGGGGTGCGGACGTGCGGGGCGGCCAGGAGCAGCCCCAGCCGGTGGGCGAGCAGGGGCACGCGGCGCTCGGCGCGGGCGTCACCCAGTTCCGGCACGCGCGCCGTGAGCATCTCCCGCGCATGGGCGAGGCGCTCACGGGTCGCCGCGGTGCTCGCCTCCGTCTCGGCGGCGGTGGCGGCCAGGTCCAGCCCGAGGCCGTCGTGCAGCAGCAGGCACCGCCGGTACGGGCGGGGCAGGGCGAGCAGCCCGGCCAGCAGGGCGCGGTCCGCGGGCGGGCCGGGATGCGCCGGGAGGGTGCGGCGTCCGGGTACGAGCCCGTGCCAGGGGGACAGCGCGTAGTCGTAGGCCACGAGCCGCACCCAGCCGGCCGGGTCGCGGTCCCCGGCGACCTCCGGCCAGTGCTCCCAGGCGGTGCGGAAGGCGTGGGTGACGGCCCGCTCGGCGATCCCGGGATGGCCGCACAGCAGGTAGGCCTGGCGGGTGAACGGCGTGGCGTGGCGCAGGTGGAGCAGGTCGAAGGCGGCCTGTGCCTGCCCGGGGCGGCGCGTGCGGCAGGGGCGCCTCCGGTCGGTCCCCCACGCCTGTCGCACCGTCATAGGTACCTCTTCACACAGCGGTTGGTCGTCCTCGGGTCCCACCTCCGGGATCACCAGACATACTGTGTGAAAAGTGCGCTCTCCGCATGAGCTGCGACACCACGACGAAGCGGGCCATCCGCCGTGAAAACGGCAGGTCTTGGCAGCATGGCGCCGTGAGCCACCAGATCCAGCGGCCCTCCCCGCCCCACCCGGACGGACCAGCCGACGGCACAGCTCCTCACGCGGCACCCCGCGCCCGTGCGCCGCGCCGGGCGGCCCCTCCGGAGGGTGCGCGGCGCGGCTGGCGGCCGCATGCCGCACGGCTGCTGGGCGGGCTGATCGCCGCCGCGCTCGGCCTCGGGCTGCTGGCCGTCGTCGTCCTGCTGCTCTGGATCGCCTCGCCCGCACCGCAGGGCGGGCCGGAGGGGGCTCTGCACGTCGCCGCCGCGCTGTGGCTGACGGCCCACGGCGCCGGCCTCGTCCGGACCGGCACCGTCACCGGCGAAGCCGTCCCGGTGGACCTGACACCGCTGCTGGCGGCGGCGCTGCCGCTCTGGCTGATCAGCCGTGCCGTGCGCAACGCCCTCGCGGACGCCTTCCCCGCCCTCGCGGCCGCGTCCCCCGACCCGGCGGACGCCTCCCCCGACCGCACCGGGGCCGTACGGATCGCCGCCACGGTCGTCGCCGGCTACCTGCTCGCCGGGACCGCCGTCGCCCTCTACGCCCACGACGGACCGCTCCGGGTCGATCCGCTCGGCGCGGCGGCGTGGCCGGCGGGCACCGCGTCCGCGGCCGCGGCGGTCGTGGTCTGGATGTCCCTGGGGCGTCCCGGACCGGCCCTCCGCGGCGCGGCGGAGGCCTGCGCCGGTCCGGCGCTGCGCGCGGCCGGACTGGGTGTCGCGCTGCTCCTCGGCGGCGGCCTGGTGCTGACGCTGCTGGCCCTCGGCCTGCACGGCGAGGAGGCGTGGGCGGCCGTGGAACGCCTCAGCGGGAACGGGCCGGGCCGGACGGCGGTGGTGCTGCTGGCCCTCGCCCTGCTGCCGAACGCCGTGATCTGGGCTGCGTCGTACGGGCTCGGTCCCGGATTCGCGCTCGGCGCGGCGGGCATGGCGGGCCCGTTCGCGGCGTCAGCCGACGGCGGGGCGCTGCCGGTGTCCTTCCCGCTGTTCGCGGCGCTGCCGACGGGCATCCCCGGCCCACCGCTGACCTGGGCCACCGTGGCGCTTCCGGTGGCCGCAGGGCTCGCGGCCGGGGTGAGCGCGGGCCGGGACGCCGCCCCGGTGGCCGCTCCGCTGCCCCGGGGCTACGGGGTCGAGGACACCCTCGACGCGCGCGAGACGGCGCTCACGGTGTGCGCCGCCGCAGCGCTCTGCGGGACGGCGCTGGCGGCGCTGGCCGCCCTCGCCTCGGGCGCTCTCGGCACGGGGGCGCTGGCGCACGTCGGGCCGACCTGGTGGGCGACCGGTGCCGCGGCAGCGGCGTGGACGGCGGTGCTCGGCGTGCCGACCGCGCTGGGCCTGCGGGCGTGGCGCCTGCGCGCACGCGGCGCGTTCGCCGAGAACGTCCGCCGGCGGATGCGGCTGCGCCGCGGCGACGTGCCCGGGCCCGGGCACGGGCCCGACGATCCGGCCTGGCACGACACGGGCGCGCGCCGGTCCCGGTGGGCGGCGCTGAAAGCCGCGTCCGGCGGCCTGATGAACGACTTCTCGCCCCGCGGACGGGACGGAGACCGGGACGGAGACCGGGATCGGGAGCGGGGCGACTGAGCCGCCCCGGGCGCTACTGCCCGGAGGGCTGCTCGCCCAGCCAGAACGGCACCTGGTCGTCCGGCAGGTCCTCGCACTGCTCACGGGCCGCCTGCGTCAGCGCGTCCTGCCGGCAGGTGTAGTACTCCTCGTACACCATCCGCTGGGTGAACCCGCCGACGACGCTCAACAGCGCCAGCCCACCCGCGACCAGGCCGCTGATCGCCGCCGCCCGCCGGGCCTTCGCGGCCTGCGCGGGGGTGACGGTGAGCTCCGTGCCCGCCGGGCGGGAGGCGCCGCCCCCGCCGCGCCCGCCGCCCGCCCGGTCCGTGCCCGCCACATCCTCCGCCGTGGCGTGAGCCGACGCTGCGGACCGCACGCTCGACGGGCCGCGCAGCGCGCTCACGCCCCAGTACACCGACAGGGCACCGAGCAGCAGTCCGATCTCGAACTGGCCGAGCACCGCGAAGAACAGGCCCCAGATGCCGCCGTGCAGGGCATAGCGCGCGTGCCGCTGCTTGGGGTCGGTGGGGTCCCAGCGCATGCCGGGAGTCTTCCGGCCGCCGTCGCCGCCCTGGTCCGGGCGGCGCGGGCCGCCGAAGCCGCCGTCCTGGCGGCCGGGCTGCTGCGTGCTCCAGCGCCCGCCCCACGGCGAGCCCTGCGAGCCCTGCGAGCCCTGCGAGCCCTGCGACCCGTGCGGCCCCGAAGACCCCGGCCCTTCGCCGGGCCCGCCGCCGGTGCCGTCCCCGCCCGGCCCGCCGTCTCCCGGGCCTCCCCGGTCGTCGCCGCCCTCGGGCCCCCGCGGCTGCCAGGGCCGGTCGGGACGGCCCTCGGGCGGAGCGGCGAAGGGGTTGTCCTCGCGCGAGGGGTCGGTGTCGGCGTGGGCCGTGCGGCGGCGTCGGTCGGTCATGTGGTGTGTGTCTTCCCCTGCTTCTCTCCGTGCCGGCGGGCCCGTACCCGCCCGACGCTACCTGCCCCACGCGCCCCCGTCCCGCGAGGGGCCGGAAGGGTGCCGGTATCGTTGCCGACGGTCGACCGGTTCGTAGAGTTCCCCGGAAACCGGTGCTCCACGTACTTGTGGGTCCCTACGAAGCCCCTCGCCGACTCGAACCCCCCTTTCCGCCTCGCCAGAAAGTGCACCGCCGTGGCAGCGCACCGGAACCGTCCCGCCCGTCTCGTCGTGCTCGTCTCCGGTTCCGGCACCAACCTCCAGGCGCTGCTGGACGAGATCGCGGCGCACGGCGTCGACGCGTACGGCGCCGAGGTGGTGGCCGTGGGAGCCGACCGCGACGGGATCGCCGCCCTGGACCGCGCCGAGCGTGCCGGCCTGCCGTCCTTCGTCTGCCGCGTACGCGACCACGCCGACCGCGACGCCTGGGACCGGGCGCTGGCCGGGGCGACCGCCGCCCACGAGCCGGACCTGGTGGTCTCGGCGGGCTTCATGAAGATCGTGGGACCGGCCTTCCTGGCGCGGTTCGGCGGACGGTTCGTCAACACGCACCCCGCGCTGCTCCCCAGCTTCCCCGGTGCGCACGGCGTGCGCGACGCCCTGGAGTACGGCGTCAAGGTCACCGGCTGCACCGTCCACTTCGTCGACGACGGCGTCGACACCGGCCCGATCATCGCCCAGGGCGTGGTCGAGGTCACCGAGGAGGACCACGCCGACGGGGGAGCCGCACTGCACGAACGGATCAAGGAAGTCGAGCGACGGCTGCTCGTCGAGGTCGTCGGGCGTCTGGCCCGTGACGGCTACCGCATCAAGGGACGAAAGGTACTGATCCCGTGACCGCCACCGCCACTGACAACGCCTCCGGTGCCGCCGACGACAGCACCCGGCGGCCGATCCGCCGCGCTCTGGTCAGCGTCTACGACAAGACCGGCCTGGAGGAGCTGGCCCGCGGCCTGCACGGGGCCGGTGTCCAGATCGTCTCCACCGGCTCCACCGCCCGCCGCATCGCCGACGCGGGGGTCCCCGTCACCGGCGTCGAGGAGCTGACCGGCTTCCCCGAGTGCCTGGACGGCCGCGTCAAGACGCTGCACCCCCGCGTCCACGCCGGCATCCTGGCCGACCAGCGCCTGGAGGACCACCGCAGCCAGCTCGCCGAGCTGGGCGTGGAGCCGTTCGAGCTGGTCGTCGTGAACCTCTACCCGTTCCGCGAGACGGTCGCCTCCGGCGCCACCCCGGACGAGTGCGTCGAGCAGATCGACATCGGCGGCCCGTCGATGGTCCGCGCCGCCGCCAAGAACCACCCGTCGGTGTCCGTGGTCGTCAACCCGGGCCGCTACGGTGCCGTACTCGCGGCCGTGGGGGACGGCGGCTTCACGCTGCACCAGCGCAAGCGGCTGGCCGCCGAGGCGTTCCAGCACACGGCCGCGTACGACGTGGCCGTCGCCACCTGGTTCGCCGCCGGCTACGCGGCGGGCGGCTCCAGCGAGAACGAGCCCGGCGAACCGACCGCGTTCCCCGAGTTCTTCGGCGCCACCTACGAGCGCACCTCCGTGCTCCGCTACGGCGAGAACCCGCACCAGCCGGCCGCGCTCTACGCCACCGGCAACGGTGGTCTGGCACAGGCCGAGCAGCTGCACGGCAAGGAGATGTCCTACAACAACTACGTGGACACCGAGGCCGCCCGCCGCGCCGCCCACGACCACGCCGAGCCGTGCGTCGCGATCATCAAGCACGCCAATCCCTGCGGCATCGCGACCGGTTCGGACGTCGCCGAGGCGCACCGCAAGGCCCACGCCTGCGACCCGCTGTCCGCGTACGGCGGGGTCATCGCCGTCAACCGGCCGGTGTCGAAGGAGATGGCGGAGCAGGTCGCCGGGATCTTCACCGAGGTCGTCGTCGCCCCCGGCTACGAGGAGGGCGCGGTCGAGGCGCTGACACGGAAGAAGAACATCCGGGTGCTGCGCTGTGTGGAGGCGCCCTCCGACCCGGTCGAGATGAAGCCGATCGACGGCGGCGTGCTGCTCCAGGCCGCGGACCGGCTCCAGGCGTCCGGCGACGACCCGGCGCGGTGGACGCTGGCCACCGGCGAGGCGCTGCCGGAGGACGAGCTGGCCGAACTCGCCTTCGCCTGGCGGGCCTGCCGCGCGGTGAAGTCCAACGCCATCCTGCTCGCCAAGGACCGCGCCACGGTCGGCGTCGGCATGGGGCAGGTCAACCGCGTCGACTCGGCGAAGCTCGCCGTGCAGCGGGCGGGGGAGGAGCGGGCCACCGGCGCGTACGCGGCGTCCGACGCGTTCTTCCCGTTCCCGGACGGCCTCCAGGTGCTGACGGCGGCCGGTGTCCGCGCCGTCGTGCAGCCCGGCGGTTCGGTCCGCGACGACGCGGTGATCGAGGCCGCGGAGGCGGCCGGCGTCACCATGTACCTCACCGGCACCCGTCACTTCTTCCACTGACGGCCGCCACCGTCGGCCGCCGGGCGCGGCGACGGTGCCGCACGTGAAGAGGGCCGCCCCGGACCGTACGGTCCGGGGCGGCCCTCTTCACGCGGCCACGCGTGGGTCAGTACCGGGGGCGGTTGAACCAGGCCCCGGTCGGGCCCATGGCCAGGAAGATCACGGTCACCACGGCGGTGGCCGTCCAGAGGATGGAGATGACCACGCCCACGGCGTTGCCGTCCGACGCCCCGCCCAGCAGTGCGAGCAGCGCGACGAGGGAGTTCAGCGACGACGCGATGATGCCGGTGACCCGCGCCCCGGTGCCGCCCTTGCCGAACATCGAGGCCGGCACGATGTGCAGCGCCGCCAGGCCGCCGAACAGCAGGAAGAGCAGCAGGCCGACGCCGACCGCCTCACCGCTGTCGGCGACGTCCATCTCCTCCAGCATCGACTGCGCGGCGAGCGAGCCGATCAGCATCAGCAGACCCATCAGCGCCCACAGCGATCCCGCGACGAAGAGCAGCACACGGGCGGTGACCGCTTGCGCGGGCATGCCCTGCTGGGGACCCCCGCCCGGCATGCCGGGCCCCGCCGGGTACGGCTGCTGCTGGGGGTAGCCGTACCCCGGTGCCGTCGGCTGCTGCGGGTAGCCGTAGCCCGGTGCCGGCTGCTGCTTCTGACCGTAGTAGCCGCCCGAAGGGGCGGCCCCGTACGGGTTGTTGGGATCGGGCGGATAGCTCATGACCGAGACTTTACCTCCGTGGGACGCCCGCCGTGGGCGTCGGATGGGCTCAGTGGCGCGGGCGGTCGAACCAGGCCTTGCCGTCGGCCTTCGAGAGGAACACGATGACCAGGATCGCCATGACCACGAAGACCAGGCTGACGATGGAGGCGATGTTCAGGAGGCCGACCAGGGCGACCAGCGCGCTGTAGACGATGGCGCCGATGCGCACGCCGTTGCCGCCCTTGGTGAACTTCGCGGCCAGCAGGATGCCCGCGACGGCGAAGGCGAGGTAGAGGACGCCCATTCCGGCGAGCAGGCCGGTGCCCAGGTCGTTGAGCATCTCGAGGTTGGCGTCGCCCTGCAGCTCCGGGTCGTCGGCGATGCTGCCGATGGCCGCCGCGGCGATGAACATCAGGACCGCGCCGACGACGCTGAGGCCGCCCGTCACGTACAGCATGATCCGGGAGGTCTTGACCGGGCTGGGCATCGTCGTGGGGACGCCGACGGCACCGTAGGCCGGGTCCGCGCCGCCGCCGTACGAGGGCAGGCCGGCGTCCTGCTGGGGGTAGCCGTAGCCGGGCTGGCCCTGGGGCTGCTGGGCGTAGGGGTTGTTCGGGTCCTGGCCCGGCTGGGAGGGGTAACTCATGGTGGCAGTTCCTTTTTTGAGGGGATTCCCGGTCGTCCCGGCGGTCAGTACCGGGGCCGGTCGTACCAGGCCTTCGCTTCGGCCTTGCACATGAAGACGATGATGAGGATGCCCAGTGCGATGTTCACCACACCGGTCGGCAGGCTGAAGACTCCGCCGAGGATGGAGAGGGAGCCCAGCACGATGGTGGCGATGCGCCAACCGGGGCCGCCCGTCTTGGCCTTGACGGCGCAGAGGAACGAGTAGACGGCGTTCGCCGCGGCGAGGAACGCCAGGAAGACGAAGACGCCGGTGCCCAGGTCGGCCACCATGCCCGCGTCGGGGTCGGCCGCCACGCTCGGGTCGTTCATGGCGTCGTTGAAGAGCGCGGCCACCAGGATCAGCCCGAGGGTGCCGACGACGGCGAGGCTGCCGAGGACGAAGTTGATGATGCGGACCGTCTTCACCGGGCTCGGCATCTGGGCCGGGACGCCGTAGCCCGCGCCCATCGGGTAGCCCTGCTCGGCCGGGCCGCCGTACGCCGAGAGGCCGCCCTGCTGCGGGTAGCCGTACGCGGCCTGCTGCGGGTCCTGCGGGTAGCCGTAGCCCGGCGCCTGCTGCTGGGGGTAGCCGTAGCCGGGCTGCCCCTGGGGCTGCTGGGCGTACGGGTTGTTCGGGTCCTGACCCGGCTGGGGTGGGTAGCTCACGAGCGGTGTCCTCCGAAGGTGCAGACGGCGCGGCGGTGCCGAGGGCTCCGGGGAGCCACCGGCACGCGTCCCGCCCCGCAGCGGACTGCGTGAGGCGTGAGCGGTGCGAGTGGTGCGCGCTGCGCACGACGATCTCCCCCGATACGACCGGCGCCCGACCGTGGGGACGGCGGCGCCGATCCTCCATCGTGGTGGGCGCGCAAGAGGCTGTCCAGTCAAGATCGGCAAATGTGGCGAATCTGAGACGCGCCCCGTCTGCGTTGTCCGCTTTCGGGTGCACGCGGCGCGCCGGGGCGTTCCGCGGCGCGGCGCGAGTGGAGCCGACCGTCGCCGATCCGGGAGAATGGACGTCATGAGCGCCCAGATTCTCGATGGCAAGGCCACCGCGTCCGCGATCAAGTCCGAACTCGCCACCCGGGTCGACACCCTCAGGGCCCGAGGCGTGACGCCCGGTCTGGGCACGCTGCTCGTGGGGGAGGACGTCGGCAGCCAGAAGTACGTCGCGGGCAAGCACCGCGACTGCGGGCAGGTCGGCATCGCCTCCATCCAGCGCACGCTGCCCGCGACCGCCACCCAGGAGGAGATCGAGGCGGTGGTGCGCGAGCTGAACGAGGACCCGGCCTGCACCGGGTACATCGTGCAGCTGCCGCTGCCCCGCGGCATCGACGTGAACCGCGTCCTGGCGCTCATGGACCCGGCCAAGGACGCCGACGGCCTGCATCCCACGAACCTCGGCCGCCTGGTGCTGAACGAGCCGGCGCCGCTGCCCTGCACGCCCAACGGCATCCTGTCGCTGCTGCGGCGGCACGAGGTGCAGATCGACGGCGCCGACGTGGTCGTCGTCGGCCGCGGCATCACCGTCGGCCGTTCGCTGCCGCTGCTGCTCACCCGCCGCTCGGAGAACGCGACGGTGACGCAGTGCCACACCGGCACCCGCGACATGCCCGCGCAGCTCCGCCGCGCCGACATCGTGGTGGCCGCGGCGGGTGTGCCGCACCTGATCAAGCCCGAGGACGTCAAGCCGGGCGCGGCCGTGCTGGACGTCGGCGTGAGCCGGGACGAGAACGGCAAGATCGTCGGAGACGTGCACCCCGGGGTGGCCGAGGTCGCGGGCTGGCTGTCGCCGAACCCCGGCGGCGTCGGCCCGATGACGCGGGCGCTGCTGCTCCAGAACGTCGTCGAGGCCGCGGAGCGGCAGGCCGCCGTCGCGGCCTGAGCACTCCCTGAGGCGCGAGAGGAAAGAGGAGAAGAGGTGACGAGGCACATGGGGACCGACGACAGGACGTCCGCGTCGGAGCCGGCCGGCGAGGCGCCCTCCGCGACGGGGCCGGAGCCGCAGCGGTCGCGCCGGTTCCCGGTCTTCACCCGGGACACCGCGCGCCCCGAGGGCGGCGGGCGCGCGGCGCCGGGCGACGCCCCGGCGCCGGCCCGGCAGTGGCCGATGCTGGTCGTCGCGACGGGCGTGCTGGTCGGCCTGCTGGTCTCCCTCGGCTCGTTCCGCGGGGGCGCCCTCACCATCGGCCTGACGGTGCTCGGCGCGGGGCTGCTGCGCTGGTGGCTGCCGTCGGTCGGCATGCTGGCGGTGCGTTCCCGGTTCACCGACGTGGCCACGTACGGCGTGCTGGGCGCCGGCATCACGCTGCTGGCGATGATGGCTCAGCCCGACCCGTGGCTGAACATCCCGATCCTGGACGACATCGTCCACTTCGTCATCGACTGAGGCGCGCCCGTCTTGCACGGGCCCCGATGCGCCCGGAAGTGACGTTCGTCACCCTGTGCGACGTTTCCGCGAAGTCGTACGCATGGTCCGCCGGAGTCCGGGCAGGCGAACATGCAACCCCCCACGGGTGTGCCACACCCGGCAGCCGCCCGCCGTTCCCCCTCCTGAGCGGGCGGCTGCCTCGTGTGCAGGGAGGGCGTCGGATAGCCTGACGCCGGATCTCTCTACGTCGAGAGACCCGCCAGTAAGGGCAGGGAGCCTCCTCCAAGTGCTGCGCTGAAGGGGAGACCCGACGCCACCGTCAGTACTACGGAGACCGCCACATGACCCGCACTCCCGTCCATGTCACCGTCACCGGCGCTGCCGGGCAGATCGGTTACGCGCTGCTCTTCCGCATCGCCTCCGGCCACCTCCTCGGCCCCGATGTGCCGGTCAGGCTGCGCCTCCTGGAGATCCCGCCGGCCGTGAAGGCCGCCGAGGGCACCGCGATGGAGCTGGACGACTGCGCCTTCCCGCTGCTGGACGGCATCGACATCACCGACGACGCGAACGTCGCCTTCGACGGCGCGAACGTGGCCCTGCTCGTCGGCGCCCGCCCGCGCACGAAGGGCATGGAGCGCGGCGACCTGCTGGAGGCCAACGGCGGCATCTTCAAGCCGCAGGGCAAGGCCATCAACGACCACGCGGCGGACGACGTCAAGGTGCTCGTCGTGGGCAACCCGGCGAACACCAACGCGCTCATCGCGCAGGCCGCCGCGCCGGACGTGCCGGCCGAGCGTTTCACCGCCATGACGCGCCTGGACCACAACCGCGCCCTCTCGCAGCTGGCGAAGAAGACCGGCGCGCCGGTCTCGGAGATCCGGAAGCTCACCATCTGGGGCAACCACTCCGCGACCCAGTACCCGGACATCTTCCACGCCGAGGTCGCGGGCAAGAACGCCGCCGAGACCGTGGGTGACGAGAAGTGGCTGGCCGACGACTTCATCCCGACGGTCGCCAAGCGCGGCGCCGCCATCATCGACGCCCGCGGCGCCTCCTCCGCCGCCTCGGCCGCCAACGCGGCCATCGACCACGTCCACACCTGGGTCAACGGCACCCCGGACGGCGACTGGACCTCCATGGGCATCCCGTCCGACGGCTCCTACGGGGTGCCCGAGGGCCTCATCTCGTCCTTCCCGGTCACCTGCTCCGGCGGGACCTACGAGATCGTGCAGGGCCTGGAGGTCAACGACTTCTCGCGGGCCCGGATCGACGCCTCCGTCCAGGAGCTGGCGGACGAGCGCGAGGCCGTCCGCGGCCTCGGCCTGCTCTGAGCACGGCCTGTTCTGAACCGACGGCCCCCGGCATCCCGCCGGGGGCCGTCGGCGTACCCGTCGAGACCAGCCACCGGGCCCCGTGCACCCGTAACCTCCGGTTACGGGTGAGGAACCCCACTTCTCGCAGGCCCGCAGACATGAGAACGGAGGAACGGGGCAGGGTTCGAGGTTGGCCGCACGCCCCCGGCGCACGCCTCCCTGCGCGTGCACGTCCGGCGGGCGGCCAGGCACATCTCGCACAGGGGAAGGCAGTACACACGGTGTCCGTAACCGACAGCATCCATGTCGACGGCGAGTGGCGCAGCGCCGCAGCCGGAGGCACGAGGGAGATCCTCGACCCCGCGGACGCCACCGTCCTCGCCGTCGTCGCCGACGGTGACGCGGCCGACACGGACGCCGCCGTCGCGGCCGCCCGCCGCGCCTTCGACGCCGGGCCCTGGCCGCACACCCCGGTCGCCGAGCGGGCGGCGCTGCTGCGCCGGGTCGCCGAGCTGCTCCAGCGCGACCGGGAGGAGATCGCCCTCCTGGAGTCGCGCGACGCCGGCAAGACCCTGGAGGAGGGCCGGGTCGACGTCGACGACGTCACCTCCGCCTTCCGCTACTTCGCGGACCTGGTGTCGAACTCCGCCGGCCGCGTGGTCGACGCGGGCAGCCCCGACGTGCACAGCGTCGTCGTGCACGAACCGGTCGGCGTCTGCGCGATGATCACCCCCTGGAACTTCCCGCTGCTCCAGGCGAGCTGGAAGGTCGCCCCGGCGCTGGCCGCGGGCAACACCTTCGTGCTCAAGCCCAGCGAGATCACCCCCCTGAGCACCCTCCACATGGTGAAGCTGCTCGCCGAGGCCGGGCTGCCGTCCGGCGTCGCCAACCTCGTGACCGGCCCCGGCGACCCGGTCGGCGCCCGCCTCTCCGCGCATCCCGACGTCGACCTGGTGTCCTTCACCGGCGGGCTGGTCTCCGGCGTCAAGGTCGCCCAGGCAGCCGCCCCCACCGTGAAGAAGGTCGCGCTCGAACTCGGCGGCAAGAACCCGAACGTGGTCTTCGCCGACGCCTGCGCCACCGAGCAGGGCTTCGACACGGCCGTCGACCAGGCCCTCAACGCCGCGTTCATCCACAGCGGCCAGGTCTGCTCGGCGGGCGCCCGGCTGATCGTCGAGGAGTCCGTCCGCGACCGTTTCGTCGCCGAACTCGCCGCCCGCGCACAGCGGATCCGGCTCGGCCGCGGGACCGAGAAGGACGTCGAGTGCGGCCCGCTGGTCTCCGCCCAGCAGCTCGCCAAGACCGAGGCGTACGTGGCCTCCGCGCTGGACGAGGGCGCCGTGCTGCGCTGCGGCGGCGAACGGCCCGAGCCGTCCGGCGTGCGTCCCGCCGACGGGTACTTCTACGCCCCGACGGTGCTGGACCACTGCCACCGCGGCATGAAGGTCGTCCGCGAGGAGACCTTCGGGCCGATCCTCACCGTGGAGACCTTCGCCGACGAGGACGAGGCCGTGGCGCTCGCCAACGACACCGAGTACGGCCTGGCCGGCGCGGTGTTCTCGGCCGACACCGCACGCGCCCGCCGGGTCGCCTCCCGGCTGCGGCACGGCACCGTCTGGATCAACGACTTCCACCCCTACCTCCCACAGGCGGAATGGGGTGGCTTCGGCAAGTCAGGGACGGGCCGCGAACTCGGCCCGCACGGACTCGCCGAGTACCAGGAGACCAAGCACGTCTACGAGAACCTGCGGCCGGAACCGGTGCGCTGGTTCGCGGGCTGACCCCGGGCCCGTGACCCGTCAGGCCCGAGCACAGGACTCACCCCCGAGGAGCACAACCCCACATGCCCACCTATGACTACGTCATAGTCGGCGGCGGTACGGCCGGTTCCGTGATCGCCTCCCGGCTCACCGAGGACCCTGCGGTCCGGGTCGCCGTGATCGAGGGCGGACCGTCCGACATCGACCGGCCCGAGGTGCTCACCCTGCGCCGCTGGCTCGGTCTGCTCGGCGGCGAACTCGACTACGACTACCCGACGACCGAGCAGCCGCGCGGCAACTCGCACATCCGGCACAGCCGCGCCCGCGTCCTCGGCGGCTGCTCCTCCCACAACACGCTGATCTCCTTCAAGCCGCTGCCGGCCGACTGGGACGAGTGGGAGCAGGCCGGCGCGGCCGGCTGGAACGCCGCCGCGATGGACCCGTACTTCGGGAAGCTGAAGAACAACGTCGTCGCCGTCGACGAGCGGGACCGGAACGCCATCGCCCGGGACTTCGTCGAGTCGGCCACCGCGGCGCTGGACGTGCCGCGCGTCGAGGGCTTCAACAAGGGCCCCTTCCACGAGGGCGCCGGTTTCTTCGACCTGGCCTACCACCCGGAGGACAACAAGCGCTCCTCCGCCTCCGTGGCCTACCTCCACCCGCACATCCGGTCCGGCGACCGCCCCAACCTGGACATCCTCCTGGAGACCTGGGCGTACCGGCTGCAGCTCGACGGCGACCGCGTCACCGGCGTCCACGTCCGCGGCGGGGACGGTGGGGAGCAGCTCGTGAGCGCTTCCCGCGAGGTGCTGGTGTGCGCCGGCGCCGTGGACACGCCACGACTGCTGCTGCACTCGGGCATCGGGCCCGCGAAGGACCTCGAGGCGCTGGGCATCACGGCCCGGCACGACCTGCCGGGCGTCGGGGAGAACCTGCTCGACCACCCGGAGTCGGTGGTCGTCTGGGAGACCGACGGACCCATCCCGGAGAACTCCGCGATGGACTCGGACGCGGGCCTGTTCGTCAGACGTGACCCGGAGTCCACCGGCCCGGACCTGATGTTTCACTTCTACCAGATCCCGTTCACCGACAATCCCGAGCGCATCGGCTACGCCAAGCCGGAGCACGGGGTGTCGATGACCCCGAACATCCCCAAGCCGCGCAGTCGCGGCCGGCTCTACCTGACCTCCGCCGACCCCGAGGTCAAACCGGCCCTGGACTTCCGCTACTTCACCGACGAGGACGACTACGACGCCCGCACCCTCGTCGATGGCGTCAAGCTGGCCCGCGAGGTGGCGAGGACCGCGCCGCTGGCGAACTGGCTCACGCGTGAGGTGTGCCCCGGCCCCGAGGTCGTCTCGGACGAGGAGATCAGCGCGTACGCCCGCAGCGTCGCGCACACCGTCTACCACCCGGCCGGCACCTGCCGCATGGGCGCGGCCGGCGACTCCCTGGCCGTCGTCGACCCCGAACTGCGCGTCCGGGGGCTGCACGGCGTCCGCATCGCCGACGCCTCGGTCTTCCCGACCATGCCGGCGGTCAACCCGATGATCGGCGTCCTCATGGTCGGCGAAAAGGCCGCCGACCTGATCCGGGCCGCCGCCCACGGAGGGGCGGCGACCGACGCATCTGCCGCGCACGGAACCGCCGCGCACGAAACCGCGACCGACAACGCACCGGGAGGTGTTGCGTGATGTCCGAAACCGCTGAGGCCACGACCAAGACCGGCCCGGTCTTCTCCGTACGCAACCTGTGGAAGGTCTTCGGTCCACGGGCCGACAAGGTCCCCGGCAACACGGACCTGGCCGGCCTGAGCGCCGGCGAACTGCGCGCCCGCACCGGCTGCACCGCCGCCGTCCGCGACGTCTCCTTCGACGTCCAGCAGGGCGAGGTCTTCGTCGTCATGGGACTGTCCGGCTCCGGCAAGTCCACCCTGGTGCGCTGCCTGACCCGGCTGATCGAGCCGACCGCCGGTGAACTCGTCATGGACGGCGAGGACGTCCGCGCCATGGACCGCACCCGGTTGCGCGAACTGCGCCGGCACCGCGCCTCCATGGTCTTCCAGCACTTCGGCCTGCTCCCGCACCGTAGCGTGATCGACAACGTCGCCTACGGCCTGGAGATCCAGGGCATGGGCAAGGCCGAACGCCGCGCCAAGGCGGCCGAGATGGTGTCCAAGGTCGGCCTGGACGGCCTCGGCGAGCGCCGCCCCGGCCAGCTCTCCGGCGGCCAGCAGCAGCGCGTCGGCCTGGCCCGCGCCCTGGCCGTCGACCCCGAGGTGCTGCTGTTCGACGAGCCGTTCAGCGCGCTGGACCCGCTGATCCGCCGCGACATGCAGGAGGAGGTCGTCCGGCTGCACCGCGAGGAGGGCCGCACGATGGTCTTCATCACCCACGACCTCTCCGAGGCGCTGCGCCTGGGTGACCGCATCGCCCTGATGCGGGACGGCGAGATCGTGCAGCTCGGCACCCCGGAGGAGATCGTCACCCGGCCCGCCGACGCCTACGTGCGCGACTTCGTCCGCGACGTGCCGCGCGAGCAGGTCGTCACCGTGCGCAGCGCGATGCGTCCCGCGGACGGCGCGGACTCCGCCGGGTCCGGCGCGGCCGTCGGCCCCGACACCCTGGTCTCCGACGCCATCGAGGCCGTCGCCCGCACCGGTGAACCGGTCCGGGTGATGGACGGCACGAAGCTGCTCGGCGTCGTCGGCCACGAGGAACTGCTCTCCGTCGTCGCCCGGCTGGACGACGCCGGGGAGGGCCGGGACGACGCCCGGGAGGTGGCCCCGGCATGAGCGCCCCCGCCCTGGAGCGGTCGGACCCCCCGAAGACCGCTCCCACTCCGAAGCCGCCGACCGGCCGCGACGAGAACGGCAGCCCGCCGGGCGGCGCCGCGAGACTCCTCGGCAACCCCCGGCTCACCGCCGTCGCCGCCGCCCTGCTGGTCGCCGTCCTCGGCGCGCTCGTTCTCGGCGAGGGCACCTGGCCGAAGGCGTGGACGTTCGACGTCGAAGCGCCGCTGCGGGACGTCGACAGCTGGCTCGTCGACAACCGCGACTCGCACTGGCTCTTCGTCTACTTCCTGCTGCACATCAGCAACAACGCCACCGCCGCGGTCGATGCGATCGAGTCGCTGCTGCTCTCCCTCGGCTGGATCGGGGTCACCGGTGTCGGCACCCTGGTCGCCTGGGCCGCCGGCGGGGCGGACCTCGGCCGCCGGGCCCTGAAGACCGCGGGCACCGCCCTCGGCGTCTTCGCGGTCTGCGGCGTGCTGGACATGTGGGAACCCACCATGGAGACGCTGGCCCTGATGACGGTCTGCGTCTTCGCCGCCGCCGTCCTCGGCATGTTCCTCGGCCTCGCGGCGGGCCTCTCCGACCGCTGCGAGCGGATGCTGCGCCCGGTGTTCGACACCATGCAGGTGATGCCGGCGTTCGCCTACCTGATCCCGTTCCTGCTGATCTTCGGCATCGGCGTGCCGTCCGCCGCCGTCGCCACCGTGATCTACGCGGCCCCGCCGATGGCCCGGCTGACGTCCCTCGGCCTGCGCGGCGCCGACCCCGCGGCGATGGAGGCCTCCGCCTCGCTCGGTGCGAGCCCCTGGCAGCGGCTGCGCACCGCGCGGCTGCCGCTCGCGCGCAAGGAGATGATGCTGGGGCTGAACCAGGCGATCATGATGTGCCTGTCGATGGTCGTGCTGGCCTCGCTCATCGGGTCCGGCGGGCTCGGCAACGAGATCTACCAGGCGCTGGCGAGCCTGGCCATGGGCGACGCGCTCGTCGCCGGCATCGCCGTCGTCCTGCTGGCCGTCCTGCTGGACCGCACCACCGCGGCGGCCGGTGAGCGGATCGACGAGGACGCCGCCCCCGGCTCCGGCTGGGCGGCCCGGCTGCGCGGCGGCCCGCTGTGGGCCGGGCTCGCCGTCCTCACCGCCGTGCTGGCCACGGTCGGCGCCCGGCTCTGGGACCGCGAGTGGCCGGAGGCGTGGACGGTCGACATCGCCGATCCGCTGCAGGCGGCGACCGAGTGGTTCACCGCGCACGCCGGTTCCGGCGTCCCCCTCATCGGCGGCACCCTCACCTGGTCCGACGCCTTCACCAACGTCGTGCTCAACCCGCTGCGCGACGGGCTGCTGGCGACCCCGTGGTGGGCCGTGCTGCTGCTCGCGGCCGCCCTCGGCTGGGCGGTGGCCTCCTGGCGCGCTGCGCTGAGCGGCGTCCTCGCGCTCGGTCTCATCGGGGTGATGGGGCTGTGGAACCGCTCCCTGGACACGCTGTCGCAGGTGCTCGCCGGTCTGGCGATCACGCTGCTGTTCGGCTTCCTGCTCGGGGTCCTCGCCGCACGTGTGGGCCGGGTGGAACGCATGCTGCGACCCGTCCTCGACACCATGCAGACCATGCCGCAGTTCGTCTACCTCATTCCGGTCCTCGCCCTCTTCGGTCTCGGCCGCACGGCCGGCATCGCCGCGGCCGTGGTCTACGCGCTCCCCGCCGTCGTCCGCATCACCGCGCAGGGCGTCGCGAAGGTCGACCCCGCCGCCCTGGAGGCCGCCCGTTCGCTGGGCGCGACCGGACGGCAGCAGCTCTTCGGCGTCCAGCTCCCGCTGGCGCGCCGGGCGTTGCTCGTCGCCACCAACCAGGGCGTGGTGCTGGTGCTGTCGATGGTCGTCATCGGCGGCATGGTCGGCGGCGGTGCGCTGGGCATCGACGTCGTCACCGGCCTCGCGAAGAGCAACCTGGCGCTCGGCATGTCGGCCGGCATCGCCATCGTCTGCCTGGGCGTCCTGCTGGACCGCGTCACCCAGCCCGTCGAGCGCGCCCGCGGGCGGCGCTAGGGCCTGGCCCCCGGATCGTTTCCCGTACACAACACAGAAGAAGGAACTCCATGAAGCACAGCAAGCGGATACGCACCACCGTCCTGGCCGGCACCGCCGTGGTCGGCATGCTCGGCATGAGCGCCTGCGCGGCGAAGACCGACACGAGCGGAGGCGGCGGTGAGAGCGTCACGCTCGCACAGCCCTCCTGGGTCGGCGCGCAGGCCAACGTCGCCGTCGCGGCCAAGCTGCTCGAGCAGGAGATGGGCTACGACGTCGAGGTCAAGCAGCTCGACGAGCCGGCCGCGTTCGACGCGCTGCACAGCGGCAACGCCGACGCCCTCCTGGAGGACTGGGGCGGCGTTCCGAAGAAGGAGAAGCTGTACGTCGAGGAGAAGAAGACCGTCGTCAACGGCGGCGACCTCGGCGTCGAGGGGCACATCGGCTGGTTCGTGCCCAAGTACTACGCCGACAAGCACCCCGAGGTGAAGAACTGGAAGGGCCTGAAGAAGCTCTGGCAGGACTTCAAGACCTCCGAGAGCGGCGGCAAGGGCCAGTTCCTGGGCGCCGCCCCGTCGTACACCACGCACGACAAGGAACTGATCAACAGCCTCGACCTCAACTTCAAGATCGTTCCGACGGGCAGCGAGGCCGCCGAACTCAAGGAGATCAAGCGGCTCTACGACGCCAAGAAGCCGTTCGTCGGCTACTGGTGGCAGCCGCAGTGGATGAACGCCGAGATCGACATGGTCGAGGTCGAGCTTCCGCCCTACGAGGACGGCTGCCTCGAGGCGAAGCCGATCAAGTGCGGCTACGACACCCTCATGCTGCAGAAGTACTTCAACGCCGACTTCGAGAAGGACGGCGGCGAGGCCGCGCAGTTCCTCGAGAACTTCTCGTGGGAGACCGAGGACCAGAACAAGGTCGCCCAGATGATCGCCGGTGACGGCATGGACCAGGAGGACGCGGCAGCCAAGTGGATCAAGAGCAACAAGTCCACCTGGGAGCAGTGGATCCCCAAGAAGTGACGCACCGCGCGCGGCCCTGAAGGGCCGTCACCGTGCCGCTGCGCCCCGCCGACCGGACCCGGTCGGCGGGGCGCAGCGCCGTCCCGGGACGCGTCGCACGCCGGCGAGCGGCACGGCCGGGAGGTGCCGTGCGTAGGGCATGTATGAGTGGTCGGCCGATCGGCCCTTTCGGTGAGCGCCGGCGAGTAGGCTGCGTCGATCTCCTGACATTGCCCTTTTCGGCCGGAATTCTCTGTGCGTCATCCGGGACTCGGCCGCTTGACGCGAGGATGTGACGATGGCTGAGCTGGTGGAGCTGGGGGACGGAGCTCTGAAGGTCTACACGCAGAGCGCTGTGGAAATGGAGTACATCTACAACGAGATATTCCGGCAGGAATGCTACGGCGGTCTGGACCTGCCGGAGCGCCCCTTCGTGCTCGACGCCGGCGGAAACGTCGGCATTTTCGTCCTCTACCTCAAGTCGCACCATCCGGACGCCGAAGTCGTTTCCTTCGAGCCGATGTCGGCATCGCGGGAACTCTTCGAGAAGAACATGGCACTGCACGGCATCGACGGCGTGACACTGCATCCGTGCGCGCTCGGGAGCACGACCGAGCGGGGCGTGACCTTCTCCTTCTATCCGCTTCTCCCGGCGAATTCGACCCGGCACCCGGAGATCAAGGAACTGCCCAAGGACCAGATGGCGGAGAAGGTGGACCGCGAAACGGTCGAGCACTATTACCACGCCGAGGAGGTCACCGCGGACGTCGAACGTCTCGCCGCGTTCATCCCCGCAGGCCGCACCGTCGATCTCCTCAAGATCGACGTGGAGGGTGCCGAGGCGGACGTCCTGCGCGGCGTCGACGAGAGTCAGTGGCCGCGGGTGAAGCGGGTCGTCGCCGAAGTCGTCGACATGGACGGCCGCCTGGACGCCATCTGCGGGATCCTGAGGGATGCGGGCTTCGAGGTCGATGTGCAGCAGGCGCCGATGACCGAGGCGGAGGACCGGTACTCCATGGTGCGCGCCGTGCGTGCCTGACACGCGCGCGCCGGCGCGGCGCACGCGCCCGGCGCGGTCGCCGTGCGCCGCCCCGGCGATCCGCGGGTCGCCGGGGCGGTGGGGCGGGCGGGGTTCAGCCCGCGAGGACCGAGCGGAGCTGGTCCAGGCCCCAGTCCAGGTCCTCCTTGGTGATGACCAGCGGCGGCGCGATCCGGATGGTCGAGCCGTGGGTGTCCTTCACCAGCACGCCCTGAGCCATCAGCTGTTCGGAGATCTGCCGTCCGGTGCCGTGCGCCGGGTCGATGTCCACACCGGCCCACAGGCCGCGTCCGCGCACCTCGCGCACCGCGCCGTCGCCGGCCAGCACGCCCAGTTCGTGGTGCAGGTGCTCGCCCAGCTCCTTCGCCCGCTGCTGGTACTCGCCCGTCTCCAGCATCCGTACGACCTCCAGGCCCACCGCGCAGGCCAGCGGGTTGCCGCCGAACGTCGAGCCGTGCTCGCCGGGCTTGAACACGCCCAGCACGTCGTGGTTCGCGACCACCGCGGAGACCGGCACCACGCCGCCGCCGAGCGCCTTGCCCAGCAGGTACGCGTCCGGCACCACGCCCTCGTGCTCGCACGCGAAGGTGGCGCCCGTCCGGCCCAGGCCGGACTGGATCTCGTCCGCGATGAACAGCACGTTCCGTGCACGGGTCAGCTCGCGCACCCCCGGCAGGTAGCCCGCCGGCGGCACCAGCACACCCGCCTCGCCCTGGATCGGCTCCAGCATCACGGCGACGGTGTTCTCGTCGACCGCGGCCTCCAGCGCCGCGAGGTCGCCGTACGGCACCATCTCGAAGCCCGGCGTGTAGGGCCCGTAGTCGGCCCGCGCCTCCTCGTCGGTGGAGAAGGACACGATGGTCGTCGTACGGCCGTGGAAGTTGTTCTCCGCGACGACGATCTTCGCCTTGCCCTGCGGGACGCCCTTGACCTGGTAGCCCCACTTGCGGGCGGTCTTCACCGCGGTCTCGACCGCCTCGGCGCCGGTGTTCATCGGCAGCACCGCGTCCTTGCCGCACAGCCGGGCCAGCTCCTGGCAGAACTCGGCGAACCGGTCGTGGTGGAAGGCGCGGGAGGTCAGCGTGACGCGGTCGAGCTGGGCCTTGGCGGCGTCGATCAGGCGGCGGTGGCCGTGACCGAAGTTCAGCGCGGAGTACCCGGCGAGCATGTCCAGGTAGCGCCGCCCCTCGACATCCGTCATCCACGCGCCGTCGGCGGAGGCGACGACGACGGGGAGCGGGTGGTAGTTGTGCGCGCTGTACGCGTCCGAGGCGGCGATCAGCTCGGAAGAAGCGACCATGGGTGGGTCCTCTCGATCTTCGTCTTCGTACCTGGTAGGGCAGGCGGCCGGCTGCGCCGGGTGTGGCACCGGCCCTCTCTATCGTCGGTCCCCGGAGCCGCTCCGTGAACCCGGGGAGGTGATCCTTGGCAGGTCGTCACCCTGCGAAACCGCACCGCCACCGGACCGACTCCCGCGCGCGCACCGCCGGACGGCGTACCGGGGGTGTGATTCCCGTCCGAGTCGCGCCCCGTGGGCCCGCCGGGGCCGCCCGCTCTGAGAGAATGCCGGTATGGCCAATGATCGTCGTCCTCGCGTGCTGTCCGGCATCCAGCCCACCTCGGGCTCGTTCCACCTCGGTAACTACCTCGGTGCCGTGCGTCAGTGGGTGGACCTCCAGGAGGGCCACGACGCGTTCTACATGGTCGTCGATCTGCACGCCATCACCGTCCCGCAGGACCCGGCCGAACTGCGCAAGAGCACCCGCCTCGCGGCCGCCCAGCTGCTCGCCGCCGGCCTGGACCCGCAGCGCTGCACGCTCTTCGTGCAGAGCCACGTCCCCGAGCACGCGCAGCTCGCGTGGGTCATGAACTGCCTGACCGGCTTCGGTGAGGCGTCGCGCATGACCCAGTTCAAGGACAAGTCCGCCAAGCAGGGCGCCGAGGGCACCACGGTCGGCCTGTTCACCTACCCGATCCTCCAGATCGCCGACATCCTGCTGTACCAGGCCGACCGCGTCCCGGTCGGCGAGGACCAGCGGCAGCACGTCGAGATCACCCGGGACGTCGCCGAGCGCTTCAACAGCCGCTACGGCCGGACTTTCACCATCCCGCAGCCGTACATCCTCAAGGAGACGGCGAAGATCTACGACCTCCAGGAACCGTCGATCAAGATGAGCAAGTCGGCCTCGTCGCCGAAGGGCATCATCAACCTGCTCGACGAGCCGAAGGTCTCCGCGAAGAAGATCAAGAGCGCGGTCACCGACACCGAGACGGAGATCCGTTTCGACGTGGTCGACAAGCCGGGCGTGAGCAACCTGCTCACCATCCTCTCCACTCTTACCGGTGCCTCCGTGCCGGAACTGGAGAACCGGTACGCCGGAAAGGGCTACGGTGCGCTCAAGACGGACCTCGCCGAGGTCGTCGCGGGCTGGGCAGAGCCGTTCCGCGCCCGCACCCGGGAGTACATGGAGGATCCGGAGACGCTGGACTCCCTCCTCGCCGAAGGAGCGGACAAGGCGCGTACCGTCGCCGCGGAGACCCTGGCGGAGGCGTACGACAAGGTGGGCTTCGTGCCCGCCAAGCACTGACACCGGCCGAAGCGGCCCGGGAGACCGACCGCAGCACCGCAGGAGCGAGAAGGGAGAGCGACGTGGGGACCGTCACGCTCGGCGTATCGATCGCCGTCCCGGAGCCGTACGGCAGCCTGCTGCAGGACTGTCGTACGGGCTTCGGCGACACCGCCGCACACGGCATCCCCACGCACGTGACCCTGCTCCCGCCGACGCAGGTCGACGCGGACGCCCGCCCCGCCATCGAGGAGCACCTGGCCTCGGTGGCGACGTCCGGCCGGGCCTTCCCGATGCGGCTGTCCGGCACCGACACCTTCCGGCCGCTGTCGCCGGTGGTGTTCGTGCAGGTCGTCGAGGGCGGCTCCGCCTGCGGCTGGCTCCAGGAGCGGGTGCGGGACGCGGACGGCCCGCTCGGCGCCCGCGAGCTGACCTTCCCGTACCACCCGCACGTCACCGTCGCGCACGGCATCGACGAGGAGGCGATGGACCGGGCGTACGAGGAGCTCGCGGACTTCGAGGCGTCCTGGACGGTCACCGGCTTCGCCCTCTACGAGCAGGGCGAGGACGGCGTCTGGCGGCTCCAGCGCCACTTCCTCTTCGCCGACCAGCGCCCCCGCACGCCGCTGCCGCAGCAGGGTCACGAGCACGCCCCGGCCGCGCCCGCGCCGCTGCCGCCGACCGTCTCGGCGCTCGACACGCCGCCGGTCGCCGGGCTGACCGGCTCCCCGGCCGTCGAGGTGCCGGGCCCGCCGCTGGCCGCGCCCCCGCTCGGCCCCGGCGCGCCGCCGGCCGCCGGTGCGCTGCGTCGCGGCTGACCGCACCTACGGTGTGTGACGCCCGCCCGCCCGGGGCAGACGCGACAGGGGCGGGAGGAGGCGCACGCGTCGCGCACCCCGAGGAGCGTTCCGTAGCGAACAGGCGGTGACCATGGACTGGCTGACCCGACTCCCCGTGGTCGGACCGGCGGCCGCCTGGCTGTTCCGCACCCGCCTCTGGCACACCTACGAGCACCTGGACGCCCGGCACTGGACGCGGCTGGCCGCCGCCGTCACCTTCACCAGCTTCCTGGCGCTGTTCCCGATGCTGGCGGTGGCCGCCGCCGTCGGCGCCACGTTCCTCTCACCGGACCGGATGAGCGGTCTCCAGGACTGGATGGCCGCGCAGATCCCCGGCATCGCCGATCAGCTCGACCTCCGCACCCTGGTCGACAACGCGGGCACCGTCGGCGTGGTCGGCGGCGCGCTGCTGCTGGTCACCGGTGTCGGCTGGGCGAGCACCCTGCGGGAGACGCTGCGGGCGGTGTGGGACCTGGAGGAGGACCCGGGCAATCCGGTGCTCCTCAAGGTCAAGGACCTCGGGGTGCTGGCCGGCCTGGGTCTGGTCGGACTGCTGTCGGTCGCCGGCTCGGCGTTCGCGGTGGCCGCGGTGGGCTGGGTCGCCGAACGCGCCGGTCTCGTCGAGGGCGGAGTCGGCACCGCGCTGCTCCGGGCGTGCGGCTACGGGGCGGCGATCGCCACGGACTTCCTGCTGCTCTGGTACGTGCTGAAGTGGCTGCCGCGCGTCGAGCCGCCGCGCGGCTCCCTGATCGCCGCCTGCCTGATGGGCGCGGCGGGCTTCGAGCTGCTCAAGGCACTGCTCGGCGGCTACCTCCAGGGTGTCGCGGCGAAGAGCATGTACGGCGCCTTCGGCGTGCCCATCGCCCTGCTGCTGTGGATCAGCCTGATGGCGAAGCTGCTGTTCCTCTGCGCCGGCTGGACGGCCACCGCGTCCCGCCCGATCCGCGGCAAGGAGGGCGCGGACACCGCGCCGGCGGACGCGGACGGGCCGGGCGCCGACGGGCCGGGCGCCGACGACGACGAGGCGTCCGCCCCGGGCGGGGCGGACGCCTCGAAGAAGCACGGCAGGCCCGGCGGGAGGATCAGCCCTCCCGCTCCGAGTTCCCCGGACCGCGCCGCAGCCGGGACACGTCGGGAAGCGCCATCGGCCAGCGGCGGTGCACCACGTACGCGACCAGCGCCAGAAGCACCAGGCTCCCGCCCGTGAGGCCCAGGGCGATCTTCATGCCCCCGCCGGAGCCCGCCTGCTCGTCGCCGGCTTCGACCAGGGACGCCTCGTCCGGGTCCTGGCTGCCCCCCGGGTTGCCCTCGTTGCCGCCGGCCTCGCCGTCCGCACCGGGCTTGGCGTCCGTCTCGGGGATCGCCGGCGGCGCCAGTTCTCCGACCGGCCGCACCGCGTCCGCGGCGGCGAAGCCCCAGTCGAACAGCTTGGTGGTCTCCTCGTAGACCTTCAGGTGGCCGTCCTCCGGGTGCATCACCGTGACCAGCAGCACGCGGCCGTCCTGCTCCGCGACGGCGGTCAGGGTGTTGCCGGCGTTCGAGGTGTAGCCGTTCTTCACGCCGGCGATGCCGGGGTAGGCCTCGATGCCGTTGCCGGTCAGCAGCCGGTTGGTGTTCTGGATCTCGAAGTGCTTCCGCTTCTTCTCCCCGTCCTTGCCTTTCTTCTTCTTCCACTCGCCGGGGAACTGGGCGCGGACCGTCGAGACGTACTCGCGGAAATCGGCCTTCTGCATGCCCGACCGCGCGATGAGGGTGAGGTCGTAGGCGGAGGAGACCTGCCCGGGCATGTCGTAGCCGTCCGGGCTGACCGCGTGGGTGTCCAGCGCGCGCAGCTCCTTCGCGTGCGCGTTCATCTCCTTCACGGTCCGGCCGATCCCGCCGTTCATGGCCGAGAGCACGTGCACCGCGTCGTTGCCCGAGCGCAGGAACACGCCGAGCCACAGGTCCTCCACCGTGTAGGGGTGGTCCTCCTTGACCCCGACCCGGCTGCTGCCCTCGCCGACGTGCGCGAGGTCGGCGGGGGTGACCTCGTACTCCATCTCCTTGGGGAACTTCGGCAGCAGCGTGTCGGCGAAGAGCATCTTCAGGGTGCTGGCCGGTGCGAGTTTCCAGTGCGCGTTGTGTGCGCCGAGCACGTGCCCGGTCTCGGCGTCGGCCACGATCCAGGAGCGGGCCGTCAGCTTCTTCGGCACCTTGGGGGCGTCGGCTCCCGGTCGGGGATCGACCTGGGTTCCCGGCTCGCCGAGGCGTGCCCCGCCGATGGTCGACATCTGAGCCGGAGGCTTCTTTTTGTCCTTTTCCTCCTCGGTGGGGGCCGCATATGCTGTCGGGACGGGCAAACTGGCCGTCAGGAGCGTGGCAGCGGCGAGCGCGAGGAGGCGCGCGCGGCGGAGACCGCGCGGGCGCGAAGCAGTTGAGGTCGTCGGCACACACATGAACGTACAGGCACATTCATCCCCTGGGGACCTTGCGGGGCCCGTAACCCGGCACTGTCGCCCCGAACGGCGACGGCATTAGGCCGATAGCCATACTTGAACCATGCACCAGCCCCGCGTCATGACCCGCCGCGTCTCCTGGTTCCTGCTCGCCTTCGGCGTCTGGTCCTGGTTCATCTGGATCACCTTCGTCCGCAATCTCGTGCAGGACGCGAGCGGCCTGGCATTCGAGGACGGCGACCCGACGGCGTACTTCTGGGTGCACCTGACGCTCGCCGTCGTCTCCTTCCTGCTGGGCACGGCGATCGGCGTGCTCGGCCTGCGGGGGCTGCTCGGCCTGCGAGGGCCGAGCGGGCGGCGGGAGCCGGACGCGGGCACCGGCACCGGAGCGGAGCGCTGACATGGCCCTCGCTCTGCTGATCGGCGTCTCCGTCCTCACCGTCCTGGTCGCCGTCCACTGGTACCTGTGGAGACGGCTGGTCAAGGACGTCTCCCGCAAGGGCGGCCCGTGGCGCCGCACCGGCACCGTGCTGGTGTGGCTGCTCCCCGCCACCACCGTCGCCACGATGATCGTCGGCCGTTCCGGGGCGCCGTTCGCGGTCGAACGCGTCCTCGCGTGGCCCGGCTACCTGTGGCTCGCCCTCCTCCTCTACCTCACCCTCGCCCTGCTTCTCGGCGAACTCGTCCGCCCGCTGCTCCTCCGCACCCTGCCCCGCCGGCCTGCTCCCTCCGAAGCCGCTCCGGCGCTCCAGGACGCCGAGCGAAGCCCGGTCCGCGGGCCCGGGGGTGAAGCCACCGACGGCGCACCGGAGGCGTCGGGGGCCGCCGCCCCCGAAGCAGCCGAGACGGACCGGCCCCAGGACGCCTCCCGCCGCCTGTTCGTCGCCCGCTCCGTCGCGATCGGCGCGGCCACCCTCGCCGCCGGCACCGTCACCGCCGGCACCGTCGGCGTCCTCAACGGACCGACCACCAAGCGCGTCACCGTCACCCTGCCCAAGCTGCCGCGCCGCGCCCACGGCTACCGCGTCGCCGTCGTCAGCGACGTGCATCTCGGCCCGATCCTGGGACGCGCCCACACCCGGCGCATCGTGGAGGCGATCAACGCCACCCAGCCGGACCTGGTCGCCATCGTCGGCGACCTGGTCGACGGCACCGTGGCGGACCTCGGCCCGGCCGCGGAACCGCTGACGCAGCTCCGCTCCCGGCACGGCTCCTTCTTCGTCACCGGCAACCACGAGTACTTCGGCGACGCCCGGTCCTGGATCGACCACCTGCGCGACCTCGGCATCCATCCGCTGGAGAACCAGCGGCGCGAGCTGCCCGGCTTCGACCTCGCCGGGGTCAACGACGTCGAGGGGGAGCGGGTCGGCGAAGGGCCCGACTTCCGGGCCGCCCTCGGCGACCGGGACCCGGCCCGCGCCTCCGTGCTGCTGGCGCACCAGCCGGTGCAGATCCACGACGCCGTCGAGTGGGACGTCGGCCTCCAGCTCTCCGGCCACACCCACGGCGGCCAGCTCTGGCCCGGCCCGTATCTGGCCGAGCTCGCCAACCCCACGGTCGCCGGGCTGGAGCGCTACGGCGACACGCAGCTGTACGTCACCCGCGGCGCGGGCACCTGGGGCCCGCCCGTCCGGGTCGGCGCCGAGTCCGACATCACCGTCGTCACCCTCTCCTCACCCGACGCCTGAACCCCGCAGCCGCTCCGCCCGTACTGTCGTCACTCCCGTACCAGCTTCAGCACCTCGGGCCAGGCATCCGCCTTCGCCGCCGCGTTCGCGGCACGCGTGCCGCCGTACCGCCATCCGGGCTTCGCCTCCGGCAGGTACGGCGGCCCCGACACGAAGTGCCCCGCCTTCTCGTACGTCAGCAGCCGGTGCCTCTTCGCGAGAGGTTCGGAGAGGTAGGTGGCGTCCCACAACCGGTCGTCCCCGCCCGCGACGCCCAGCACCGTCCCCCGGACGTCGTCGAGCGGAATCCAGTCCTGAGGCACGGGTTCGCCGTTCCGTGTCCACGCGTCCGCGCCGGCGTCGGGGAGCGCCGGTGCCACGTGGTTGGACGAAGCGAAGGCGACGGCGTCCTCCACCAGCCCGGGGCGGTGCTGAGCGAGCAGCTGCGCGGCCTCGCTGCCGCGCGACGAGCCGGCCACCACCAGTTTCCGGTCCTCCACGCCTTCCTGCCCGAGCAGGAACTCGGCGGCGCGCGCGAAGTACTCCAGCTCGATCCCCTCCAGGTTCTCCGGCCGGCCGGGGCACCGGAAGTAGCACAGGGAGAGCGCCGGGTGCCCGCGCGAGGCGAGCAGCGCCGCCCTGCCCCACTGGGTGTCACCGCCCTCCGAGCCTCCGAACAGCAGCACGGGCGCGGCCGCCTGCGCGCCGGGAGGCGGCAGGTAGAGCTCGCCGTGCAGGCCGTCCTTCTCCACCCGGAGACTGCGGTGCCGTACACCCTTCTCCATGCCGACACGCGTCACCGTGCGCCGGGCCGACGGCTTCCCCTCGGCGCTCACCACGAGCCGCACGTCGTAGGCCGGCCGGTCGGAACTGCCGGGCGGCGCGAACCACCGCACCCCCTTCTTTCCCGGCTTCATCGACCAGAAGAGGCCCATCCCGTCGGCCTTCTCGTACGACCCGTCCAGCGGCTGGTCCTCCGTCAGGTCGACGACTCCGCCGCCGTCGGCCCGGAACGTCGCCTCGCTGCGCCATCCGGCCTGCCGACCCTTCGTCGTCGCCGTGACGGTGACCGTCGCCCCCGGCGGCAGGCCGGTGATCCTCGTCCGTATCGCCTCGTCGTACAGCGCGCGGGGCCGGTCCACCTCGATCGAGGTGTGCTCCGGGAGCGCGGGCTCGCTCACGCACCCGCCGACCAGCGCCAGCACCGTGACCGCGCCGGCGACGGCCGTCCCTCCTCGTCTGCTGCCAGATCTCATGCGCACAGCGTGCCCGCCGGGATTCCCTGCGTCATCGCCGCATGCGGGCAACGTCCTGGCGTCCGGCCTGCCGACCTGTCACCGGCGAAGCAGAGCGCCGCTCGCTCGCCGTCAGCCCAGTTCGAGGGTGGTGGTGGCGTAGAGGCAGTCGGTGTCCAGCTCCGGGACCGGCCCGGTGTACATGCGGGCGCAGGCGAACGTGGGCCGCAGGCCGAGGTCTTCGGCGAGGCGGACGGCGCGCGGGTTCACGTCCGGGACGTCGAGGACGACCGGATCGTCCGGAGGCGAGCCTGCGGTGACGCCGACCAGCAGGGCGAGTGCCGTCTCGGGGGAGTCCGCGTAGAGCGGGCCGACGCGGGTGCCGTGTTCGGCGGGCCGGGCGACGGCGAAACCGTCGAGGCGGCCGTCGCGGACGGCGGCGAGCGGGCTGTGCCCCGGCAGGATCGTCCACAGCGCGAGGAACGCGTCGCGGGGCGCGGGGAAGAAGCGACGGTCCAGGTCGGCGAGGCGTCCGAACGGGACGGTGCGGCCGTCCACGAGGGTGACGCCCGGTGGGGCGTCCGCGGGCGGCGCGCCCTCGTACCGCAGGTGGGTCCAGGCCCGGTGGAAGCCGGAGCGCCGGTAGTTCTGCTGCTGCGCGACGACGCCGTCCAGCCCCACGTTCCGCCCGGCGAGGCGGTGCATCGCGGCCTGCCACAGCCGGCTGCCGTGGCCCCGGCCGCGCTGGTCGGGGCGGGTGAGGTAGAAGCCGAGGAAGCCGTGGCCGGTGCCGTACCGGACGGCGGAGACGAGTGACACCGGCCGCCCGTCGAGCCGCCCCACCAGGAAGCCGCGCGGGTCGGCCGCGCGGAAGGCCAGGGCGTCCGAGTGCCCCGGGTTCCAGCCCTCCGCGTGCGCCCACTCCCGGAACACCGCGGTCTCCTCGGCGCTCGCCGTACCGATCTCCATGGAGCCGACCATGGACTCAGTGTGCCGGGGGACACGACGCTCCGCGAGATCACGGGCTGGTGTGTCCGATCCCGGACGAGCGTCCACCGGCGGGCCCGCCCCGCGACCGCCGCGGAGGTGGGGCTGGTGCCGCTGCACCACGACCGCGACGTCGAGGTGATCGCGCGGACGACTGGGCAGCCGGTGCGGATGAGGGAAGTCGGGTGACGGTCCGGCCTCCCGCGGAGGCCGGACCACCGCTGCCGGGGGGGGGGTCAGCCCGCCTGGGCGGTCTCGTAGAGGTTCTCCGCGTCGGCTCCGAAGTACGGGCCGAACATGTAGTTCGGCAGGAAGGTGTACGTGAAGCTGTTCACGGACGACTGCAGGCCGGTCCCCGTCGCCTCGTCGAACTGTGTGAACCAGGGGCCGCCGCTGGAGCCGCCGGTCATGTCGCAGTTCATGCCGTGGTCGCTGGAGAGCAGGAAGTCCCGGATCGTCGTCCCGCTGCAGTGGATGAACCTCTCGCCGTCGTACGGGTCGGCGGCCGGGAAGCCGAAGGCGTACATGTCGAGGTCGTAGCCGGTGTTGAACGCCAGGCCCTGGCCGCCGGTGACGTCGGTGAGGAGTTGCCCGCCCAGCGGTTCCACGACCGCCGCGCCGATGTCGTAGTTGATGTCCTCGCTCGCCACCCACTGGGGTGTGGCCAGCAGCTCGGACGCGGACCAGCGGCCGTACGGCGACTGCCCGTCGTGGTAGGCCGGGACGAACACCCAGTCGGTGTGCCAGGAGCCTTCGAGCTTCACGCAGTGGCCGGCCGTCATCACGGTGGACTTGTTGTCGCTGGTGACGGCGTTGCCGGAGCAGGAGGCGGTGCGGCCGCCGTAGGTGAAGAACACCCGGCCGGCGGTGGTGACGACGTCGCCGCCGCCGGTCCACGGGCCGCCGCCCTCGGGGAACGCCCGGGTGCCGATCGGCCCGCCGTCCGGGGCGGCCGTCGGGGCGACGGTGCGCTTCTCGCCGCGCGGCACGGCCTGGCCGGACGCGTCGCCGGGAGCGACGTCGAGCAGGTCGAGCGGTTGTGCGTTCCGCATCCTTTCGGCGGTCCAGAAACCCTCGGCGGTGTGCCGGGCGTCGTGCACGGTGGCCGACGGCCCGTCCGCGGGCGCGGCCGTGGCGGTGAAGGCGGTGGTGAGGAGGGCGGCCGCGGCGAGCAGGGCTCCGGCCGTGCCGCGCAGGCTGGTTCGGGTGCGTCTCACGCGTACTCCTTCTGCGATGGGGGGACTTCGGAGGCGGTCGGGCCTCCGGGCAGACGAGTGGTGCGGCTGGACGTCCACGTAGTGAGAAGTAGCGTGCCACTGATCATGACAAACGTCATGAGCGCGACAACGACCTAAACCGAAGTTGGCCGGAAAACGCCCGCTGCCCGCCCCTCACGAGGGGCGGGCAGCGGGCGCAGCACGGTCGGCTCGGCGGAGCCGGGACGAGGCTCAGAAGCGGCGCGTGATGAGCGCCCGCTTCACCTCCTGGATCGCCTTGGTGACCTGGATGCCACGCGGACAGGCGTCCGTGCAGTTGAACGTGGTGCGGCAACGCCACACGCCGTCCTTGTCGTTGAGGATCTCCAGGCGCTGCTCGCCCGCGTCGTCACGGCTGTCGAAGATGAACCGGTGCGCGTTGACGATCGCCGCCGGGCCGAAGTACTGGCCGTCGTTCCAGAACACCGGGCACGAGGACGTGCACGCGGCGCACAGGATGCACTTGGTGGTGTCGTCGAACCGCTCGCGGTCCTCCGCCGTCTGCAGGCGCTCGCGCGTCGGCTCGTTCCCCTCGGTCACCAGGAACGGCATGACGTCACGGTAGGCCTGGAAGAACGGCTCCATGTCGACCACCAGGTCCTTGAGGACGGTGAGGCCCTTTATCGCCTCGACGGTGATCGGCTTGGCCGGGTTGAGGTCCTTGATCAGGGTCTTGCACGCCAGCCGGTTGCGGCCGTTGATCCGCATCGCGTCCGAGCCGCAGATGCCGTGCGCGCAGGAACGGCGGAACGTCAGGGTCCCGTCCATCTCCCACTTGATCTTGTGGAGGGCGTCCAGGACGCGCTCCTTGGGGTCGATCTCGACGGTGAAGTCCTCCCACACCGCCTCGGCCGACACCTCGGGGTTGAACCGTCGGATGCGGAAGGTCGCCGTGATCAGGTGTGAGGCGGTCGCCTCCTCGCCCTCCGTCTTCTCCATCACGGGAGTGCTCATCAGTACTTACGCTCCATCGGCTGGTAGCGGGTCTGGACGACCGGCTTGTAGTCCAGCCGGATCGACTCGGTGCCGTCGTCGCCCACCTCGCGGTACGCCATCGTGTGGCGCATGAAGTTGACGTCGTCGCGGTTCGGGTAGTCCTCGCGGTAGTGGCCGCCGCGGGACTCCTTGCGGGCCAGCGCGGAGACCGCCGTGACCTCGGCCAGGTCGAGCAGGTTGCCCAGCTCGACGGCCTCCAGCAGGTCGGTGTTGAACCGCTTGCCCTTGTCCTGGACGCTGACGTGCCGGTAGCGCTCGCGCAGCGCGCCGATCGTCTCGACGGCCTCCTTGAGCGTCTGCTCGGTGCGGAACACCATGACGTTCCGGTCCATGGTGTCCTGGAGCGCCTTGCGGATCTCGGTGACCCGCTCGGTGCCGGTCGAGTCGCGCAGCTCCTCGACCATGCCGACGACCTTGGCCTCCGGCGCCTCCGGCAGCTCGACGAAGTCGGCGGTGGACGCGTACTCCGCAGCGGCGATGCCGGCCCGGCGGCCGAACACGTTGATGTCCAGCAGCGAGTTGGTGCCCAGCCGGTTCGCACCGTGCACGGACACGCAGGCGACCTCGCCGGCCGCGTACAGGCCCGGGACCGGGGTGTCGTTGTCGGCGAGCACCTGGCCGCGGACGTTCGTCGGGATGCCGCCCATCGCGTAGTGCGCGGTCGGCTGGATCGGGATCGGGTCGGTGTACGGCTCGATGCCCAGGTAGGTCCGCGCGAACTCGGTGATGTCCGGCAGCTTGGCGTCCAGCTGCTCCGGCGGCAGGTGGGTGAGGTCCAGGAAGACGTGGTCCTTGTCCGCGCCGCAGCCGCGGCCCTCGCGGATCTCGGTGTAGATCGCGCGGGAGACGACGTCGCGGGAGGCGAGGTCCTTCATGACGGGCGCGTACTTCTCCATGAAGCGCTCGCCGCCGGAGTTGCGGAGGATGCCGCCCTCACCGCGGGCGCCCTCCGTCAGCAGGATGCCCATCTTCCAGATGCCGGTCGGGTGGAACTGGAAGAACTCCATGTCCTCCAGCGGCAGCCCGCGCCGGTACGCGGCCGCCTGGCCGTCGCCGGTGAGCGTGTGGGCGTTGGAGGAGACCTTGAAGAACTTGCCGTTGCCGCCGGAGGCGAAGACGACGGCCTTCGCCTGGAAGACGTGGATCTCGCCGGTGGCCAGCTCGTACGCCACGACGCCGGCGGTCCGCTTCACGCCGTCGGTCTCGCGCAGCAGCAGGTCCAGGACGTAGAACTCGTTGAAGAACTCCACGCCCTCCTTGACGCAGTTCTGGTACAGCGTCTGGAGGATCATGTGACCCGTGCGGTCCGCGGCGTAGCAGGACCGGCGGACCGGCGCCTCGCCGTGGTTGCGGCTGTGGCCGCCGAAGCGGCGCTGGTCGATGGTGCCGTTCGGGGTGCGGTTGAACGGCAGGCCCATCTTCTCCAGGTCGAGGACGGAGTCGATGGCCTCCTTCGCCAGGATCTCGGCGGCGTCCTGGTCGACCAGGTAGTCGCCGCCCTTGATCGTGTCGAAGGTGTGCCACTCCCAGTTGTCCTCCTCGACGTTCGCGAGGGCGGCGGCCATGCCGCCCTGGGCGGCGCCGGTGTGGGAGCGGGTCGGGTACAGCTTGGTGAGCACCGCGGTGCGGCTGCGCTTCGTCGACTCGATGGCGGCGCGCATGCCCGCGCCGCCGGCGCCGACGATGACGGTGTCGTACTTGTGGATCTTCATGGCGATACCTGTTACCTCAGCCTCAGCCCGGTCTTCAGCGGATGTTCGGGTCGAAGGTGAAGATCACCAGCGTGCCCAGCAGGACGGTGAACACCGTCGCGGTGTACAGCAGCATCTTCAGCCAGAACCGGGTGTTCTCCCGCTCGGCGTAGTCGTTGATCACCGTGCGCAGGCCGTTGCCGCCGTGCAGCATCGCCAGCCACAGCATGATCAGGTCCCATGCCTGCCAGAACGGGGAGGCCCAGCGGCCGGCGACGAAGGCGAAGCTGATGCGCGACACGCCGCCGTCCACCACCAGCTGGATGACCAGGTGGCCGAGTACCAGGACGGTGAGGAGGATGCCGGACAGTCGCATGAAGATCCAGCCGTACAGCTCGAAGTTCGTGCGGGTCGACTTCGGGGTGCGCGCGGTGCGGGCGCGCGGCGCCTCGATCACGGGTGCGGGGTTGTCCGGGCCGTAGGGCTCGCCGGAGCCGGCGGCGCTGCTGCCGGTCATCTCGATGTCAGTGGCCATGGACGATCAGCTCCCGAACAGCTCGCGCAGCGTGTGCTCCAGTACCGGGTAGAAGGCCCCGGCCATCACCACGGCCCAGACCACCATCACGGTCCACAGCATCTGCTTCTGGTACTTCGCGCCCTTGGACCAGAAGTCCACGGCGATGACCCGCAGGCCGTTCAGCGCGTGGAAGAGGACGGCGGCGACGAGGCCGTACTCCATCACGTTGACGATCGGGTTCTTGTACAGCTCGATCGTCGAGTCGTACGCCTCGGGGGAGACGCGCACGAGCGCGGTGTCCAGGACGTGCACGAACAGGAAGAAGAAGATGAGGACACCGGTGACTCGGTGAGCCACCCACGACCACATTCCTTCCCGGCCGCGGTACAGCGTTCCAGCCGGCACGGAAATTTACCCTCCGGGAGCGGGATCGGGGCCTGCCGGCCTTGTGTGTCGGTCGGGCCCGGCCGGATACGGTCCACCGGCCATCGGCCATCGTAGCGACGGTTGGTTTCTACACCGGTACGGGGGCTGCCGGGTGTGCGGTATCCGACACTCGGTGAGACGTGGCTCACCTGCCGCAACGCGCCCGGGCGGGCCGGTCAGGGGCGGGCGGCGCCGGCCCGTGGGGCGGTCAGGAGGCGGGCCAGCCGGGCCCGCGCGAGCCGCCGCAGCTCCTCCGCGGCGACCGCCCGCTCCTCGTCGGCGTCGTTCGCCAGACGGGCCCGGATGCCGGTGAGTGCCTGGTCAAGACGCTCTTCCGGCCGGAAGTCGTCGAGGTGGACGATGAACGCGTGGCCGAAACGGTCCGCGTAGGCGGCGTGCCCGGCGCGCAGGGCGGTGGTCGCCGCCAGCGCGCCGGGGCCGTCGGTCGGCGGGTGGTAGGCGGACTCGGCCGCCAGTGCTTCGGTCAGGTCGGCGTGAGTCATGTCATAGCCCGCCTCGTCGGCGGCGGCCAGCAGCGCCTCGGTGTCCGGGTACGGCCGGTGGACGGCCAGCCGGTGCGCCCACCGGCGGCTGCCGCAGCAGGCGAGCAGCATGCTCCGCGCGGCCGCCGGGGCGGTCGCGTTGAAGCGGTGCAGCGGTGACGAGGCGCCGCGCGCCGGGCCGGCGTGTGGCGTGGCGGGGCGGCCGTGGTCGGCGCCGCTGCGGGGGAAGGGGAGGCGCATGACTCCTCGGTGGACGGGGGACAAGGGCAGGGACGGCAGACGTGCGACAGCGGGGACGGTGCGGTGGCGCGCAGTCGTGCGGTGCAGACCGGGCACCGGGTGCAGCCCGGTGCAGGACGTTCTCACCGTAACGGTGGGTGAGCACTGTCCTCCGACGCGTGCGCGAATTTCACCCGTACGGGAGAGGTCGCGTTCGTACAGCTGACGCGATTCGACGGGAAAGGGTCAATACCGTAGGCGTATGGGACGTACGTGGCCGAAAATTCTGCTGATCTGCGCCGTGGCGCTCGGCGCGTGCGCCGTCGCAGCCCTCATCATCCTGGCCGTGACCGGCGACGACGTCGACGACGGGGGTGACGGCTCCGAGGAGACCCGCCCCGCCACGCGGCAGCCGACCACCGCGCCGCCGGACCGGCTGGGGCCCGCGCCCGTCTCCGTCCCCTCCGTCCGGGAGTGGGACCCCGTGCGCGGCCCCGGATGGCAGCCGACCGACGACAGCCGCGTCGTCGCCCCCGAGGGCTCCCCGCTGACCGACGAGGCCCGGCTGCTCGCCCGCGAACTGGACCTGTCCTACGCCTCCGGCACCGCCGGCCCCTCCGACGTCCTCCTCGCCCTCGACCCGGACGGCGGCATCCCCCGCGAGGGCTACGAGTTGCGCAGCCGCGACGGCCTCGTGCGCATCACGGGCTCCACGGACGCCGGTGTCTTCTACGGCACCCGCACCCTGCTCCAGACGGTCCGCGGCGAGGGCCGCATGGCCGACGGCACGATCCGCGACGAGCCCGCCCGCGCCCAGCGGGGCTTCATGCTCGACATCGCCCGCAAGCACTACAGCGCCGAATGGATCAAGGACCGCGTCCGGGAGATGGGCGATCTCAAGCTCAACCAGCTCCAGCTGCACCTCTCCGACGACCAGGCGTTCCGCATCGAGTCCGACCGGCACCCGGAGATCGTCTCCGACCCGCATCTGACCAAGGCCCAGGTGCGCGAGATCATCGACCTGGCCGCGTCCCGCCACATCACCGTCATCCCGGAGATCGACTCGCCCGGCCACCTGGGCGCGGTGCTGAAGGCGGAGCCGAGGTTCCAGCTCCGTGACGCCGCCGGTGAGCCCGTCCCGGGCGCGATCGACATCTCCGACCGTGCCGCCGGCCGGTACGTCGACGACCTCCTCGACGAGTACGCCGACCTCTTCCCCGGGCCCTGGTTCCACCTGGGCGGCGACGAGTACGCGGCGCTCTTCGAGGAGAACCCGGAAGCGGCCTTCCCCGAACTCGCCGCCGCGGCCCGCTCCCGCTTCGGCTCCGGCGCCGACGTGGAGGACCTGGCCACCGCCTGGCTCAACGCGCGCGCCAAGACCGTCCGCGCCCACGACAAGACGCCGCAGGTGTGGAACGACGGCATGCACGAGGGCGGCGCAGTCCAGCCGTCCCGCCCGCGCGAGGTCACGTACTGGACGGGTAAGGAGATCGGCGCCCGTCCGCCGGCGGACTACCTCCGCGAGGACTGGGAGGTCGTCAACATGAACGACGAGTACCTCTACTACGTGCTCGGCGAGCCCAACGAGTTCACCTACCCGACCGGGGAGCGCATCTACGAGGAGTGGACGCCGGCCGTGGTGCGCGGCACGGAGCCGCTGCCGGACGCCCTCTCCGGGCCGGACCGCATCCTCGGCGGCCGCTTCGCGGTCTGGGGCGACATCGCCGACGCCCAGACCACCGCCCAGGTCGCGGACGGCATCCGCCTCCCCCTCGCCGCCACCGCCCAGAAGCTCTGGAACCCCACCCGCCCCGACCTCACCTGGCAGCAGTTCACCTCCCTCGTCGACCGCGTCGACACCCGCTCCTGACCTGCTGGGACCGCCGGGCCGCCCGCCCGGCCTCGACGCGCCCGCCGTCGTGACACGACGTCAGGTCGCGCTCGCCGCAGGTCCCTCCTGGCCCGGGACCGCTTCTGGCGGGGTGTCGCCCGGTTGCGATCCCGCAACGGCGGGCGGGGGCGGGGTCGGGTCGCTTGACTTCGCGGGGTGAGTGGTGATCATCATGCGGCGCCGACGTGAAGAAAACGTGAAGCGCCCAGGTGGTCGCGTGGGGCCGGGCGCGGGAGGAGCGGGCGATGGCGGTACAGGGGGACGGCGGGCAGGTGCAGCCGGGGCAGTCGCAGCCGTATCCGGCACAGCGGCTCCCCGGGTATCCGGGCGGGCCGACGGCACAGCACGGGCCGTGGGCGGTTCCGCCCGCCGCTCCGCCGGCGCCGCTCCAGCCGGTCACGGGGCTGGGAAACTGGACCGCCGGGCTGCTGGCCGGAGCCGCCGGCCTGCACGTGGTCGGCGGTCTGCTGATGCTGCTGGACGCCGGAGGGGCCGCGGCCGTCGTGCTCGGTCTCACGTCGATGTGGCAGGTGCCCTGCGCCGTGCTGGTCATCGTGTGGCTGCACCGGGTACGCGCCAACGTCGAGCACCTTGACCCGTACCGGTGGGCCGGCCCCCGGCGGCTGGCGAAGGGGTGGGCGATCGGGTCGTGGTTCGTCCCCGTCGGCTTCCTGTGGCTGCCGCTCCAGGTCGTCCTGGACGTGTGGTGGGGCACGGCCGAGCCGCGCCGTGAGGGGCGCGGGCGTACGCCGGCGCTGATCGTCGCCTGGTGGACCTGCTGGCTGCTCTCCTGGTTCACCGGCTTCCGTCTCACCCACACGGTCAAGGAGTTCGGCGGCAACACCTTCGAGTCGCACTCGGTGAACGTGTTCCCCGGCAACTCCCTGCTCAGCGCCCCCTTCGCCGCGGCCGCCGCCGTCCTCCTCCTGCTCCTCGTCCGGCGGGTGACCACCCGTCAGGCCACCCGCCTGGTGGGCTGACCCCGCAGGGCCCGCGACCTCAGGCTCCGACGTAGTCGGCCAGGTGTTCGCCGGTGAGGGTGGAGCGGGCGGCGACGAGGTCGGCGGGGGTGCCCTCGAAGACGACCCGGCCGCCGTCGTGCCCGGCGCCGGGCCCGAGGTCGATGATCCAGTCGGCGTGCGCCATGACCGCCTGGTGGTGCTCGACCACGATCACCGACTTGCCGGAGTCGACCAGCCGGTCCAGGAGCCCGAGGAGCTGTTCGACGTCCGCGAGGTGCAGGCCGGCCGTCGGCTCGTCGAGGACGTACACGCCGCCCTTGTCGCCCATGTGGGTCGCCAGCTTCAGGCGCTGCCGTTCGCCGCCGGAGAGGGTGGTGAGCGGCTGACCGAGCGTGAGGTAGCCGAGCCCGACGTCGGAGAGCCGGGTCAGGACGCGGTGCGCGGCGGGAGTACGGGCCTCGCCGTCGCCGAAGAACTCCTCGGCCTGGGCCACCGACATCTCCAGCACCTCGCTGATGTCGCGGCCGCCCAGGTGGTGGTCCAGCACCGACGAGGCGAACCGCCGGCCGTCGCACTCCTCGCAGGTGGTGGCGACGCCGGCCATCATCGCCAGGTCGGTGAAGATGACGCCCGCGCCGTTGCAGTTCGGGCAGGCGCCTTCGGAGTTGGCGCTGAACAGGCCCGGCTTGACCCCGTTGGCCTTGGCGAACGCCTTGCGGATCGGGTCGAGGAGCCCGGTGTACGTCGCCGGGTTGCTGCGGCGGGAGCCCTTGATGGGGCTCTGGTCGACGGAGACGACGCCTTCGCCCGCGGGGATCGAGCCGTGGACGAGGGAGCTCTTGCCGGAGCCGGCGACGCCGGTGACGACGGTGAGCACGCCGAGCGGGACGTCCACGTCGACCTTGCGCAGGTTGTGCGCGTCGGCGCCGCGGATCTCCAGCACACCGGAGGGCTCCCGCACCGTCTCCTTGAGCGAGGTGCGGTCGGCGAGGTGGCGGCCGGTGACGGTGTCCCCGGCGCGCAGCCCGTCGACCGTGCCCTCGAAGCAGACCGTGCCGCCTGCCGTACCGGCGCCCGGGCCGAGGTCGACGACGTGGTCGGCGATCGCGATGGTGCTGGGCTTGTGCTCGACGACGAGGACGGTGTTGCCCTTGTCCCGCAGTCGCAGCAGCAGGTCGTTCATCCGCTGGATGTCGTGCGGGTGGAGGCCGATGGTGGGTTCGTCGAACACGTAGGTGACGTCGGTGAGCGAGGAGCCGAGGTGCCGGATCATTTTGACGCGCTGCGCCTCGCCGCCGGAGAGCGTGCCGGAGGGGCGTTCCAGCGAGAGGTAGCCCAGCCCGATCTCCACGAACGAGTCGAGGGTGTGCTGCAGCGCGGTGAGCAGCGGCGCCACGGAGGGTTCTTTCAGCCCGCGCACCCATGCGGCGAGGTCGTTGATCTGCATCGCGCAGGCGTCGGCGATGCTCACCTTGCCGATCTTCGACGACCGGGCCGCCTCGCTGAGCCGGGTGCCGCCGCACTCGGGGCAGTCGGTGAAGGTCACCGCCCGGTCCACGAACGCCCGGATGTGCGGCTGCATCGACTCGCGGTCCTTGGACAGGAACGACTTCTGGATCTTGGGGATCAGGCCCTCGTAGGTGAGGTTGACGCCTTCGACCTTGACCTTGGTCGGCTCGTGGTGGAGGAAGTCCTGCATCTCCTTCTTGGTGAAGCGGCGGATGGGCTTGTTCGGGTCGAGGAAGCCGGATTCGGCGTAGATCCGGACCGTCCACCAGCTGTCCGACTTCCAGCCGGGGATGGTGAACGCGCCCTCCGCGATCGACTTGGAGTCGTCGTAGAGCTGGTCGAGATCGATGTCGGAGACCGAGCCCCGGCCCTCGCAGCGCGGGCACATGCCGCCGGTGATGCTGAAGTCGCGCCGCTCCTTCACCTTCTTCCCGCCGCGCTCGAAGGTGACGGCGCCCGCGCCGCTGATCGAGGCGACGTTGAAGGAGAACGCCTGCGGCGAGCCGATGTGGGGCGTGCCGAGCCGGCTGAAGAGGATGCGCAGCATGGCGTTCGCGTCGGTGGCGGTGCCGACCGTGGAGCGGGGGTCGGAGCCCATCCGCTGCTGGTCGACGGTGATCGCGGTGGTCAGCCCGTCGAGCACGTCGACCTCGGGCCGCGCCAGCGTCGGCATGAAGCCCTGCACGAACGCGCTGTAGGTCTCGTTGATCAACCGCTGCGACTCGGCGGCGATGGTGTCGAAGACCAGGGAGCTCTTGCCCGAGCCGGAGACGCCGGTGAACACCGTGAGGCGCCGCTTCGGGATCTCGATGCTGACGTCCTTGAGGTTGTTCCCGCGCGCTCCGTGCACGCGGATCATGCCGTGGCTGTCGGCGACGTGCGGCTCGGACGACTGCGACCGTTGCGTGGTGGCCTTGCTCATCGTGTCTCCCTCGATCCAGCCTGCTTCGAGCAGTATGTCCGGGTCGAGCCGCCTGCGGCAGCCCGGCATGCAGAGGGCTTTCGCCGTGCCCGGTCAGGCTAGGGGCGGCCGTTCCGCCGCCGCTTCTCGATTCCTGACCGGTCTTCGCCGGGCCGCAAGCGGTTCCGCCGGCCGCCTCGGGGCGGCTCCCGCGGCCCCGGCGCGGGACACGGGCGCTGTGGGACACTGAGCAGGTGAAACGGCTGGGACTCGACGACCTCGTCCGGTTGCGCCGGGTCCGCGACCGGATGGACCGCGACTACGCGGAGCCGCTCGACGTCCCGTCGCTGGCGCGGGACGCCCTGATGTCTCCCGGCCACTTCTCGCGCTGTTTCCGCGCGGCCTTCGGCGAGACGCCGTACAGCTACCTGATGACCCGCCGCATCGAGCGTGCCAAGGCGCTCCTGCGGCGCGGCGACCTCTCGGTGACGGAGGTCTGCTTCGAGGTCGGCTGTACGTCGCTGGGATCGTTCAGCACGCGCTTCACCGAGCTGGTGGGGGAGAGCCCGAGCGCCTACCGGGCCCGGAGCCACGACGACGGCTCCGTGATCCCGGCGTGCATGGCGAAGATCCACACGCGACCGGTCAGGAACGGAGAAGCGCGCCGCCCCGCCCAGCCGTAGCGTGAACGGCATGGACATCAAGCTTTCGCAGTGCTTCATCGCCGTCGACGACCACGACGCGGCGATCGCCTTCTACCGCGACGTGCTGGGACTCGAAGTGCGCAACGACGTGGGCTTCGAGGGGATGCGCTGGGTGACCGTCGGCTCGCCCTCGCAGCCGGACGTGAACATCGTCCTGGAGCCACCCGTCGCCCACCCGAACGCGTCCGAGACCGACAAGCTGGCCATGGCGGAGCTGATGGCCAAGGGTCTGCTGCACGGCGTCATCTTCTCGACCGACGATGTGGACGCCACCTTCGAGCGCGTCAGCGCCGCGGGCGCGGACGTACTCCAGGAGCCGATGGACCAGCCGTACGGCGTCCGCGACTGCGGGTTCCGGGACCCGGCCGGCAACCTGCTGCGCTTCACCCAGCCTTTGAAGCGGTGACTCCGCGGCCGCGCTCCGGGCGGCCGGGGCGGCGGACGGTCACTGCTCGGACTCGCGCTTGCCCCAGACGAGCGCGTTGCCGACGGCGATGGCGGCGGCGACGGTGATGCTGTCGGCCCAGACCTGACGGGTGAGACCGTCGCCTTCGGCGAACGCGGCGAGGAGCAGCGGGGTGACGAGGGGGAGGACAAGGAAGAACCAGAGCACTCTGCTGCGCGTCATGGCCTCTCCTGCCGTGTGGGGGTCCTGGGATCAGAAGGACGCTTCTGCCCAGCCTTGCCGGACGTAAACCCGTTGTTTTCAGCCCGGCCCGCCCCCATCCGAACACGGGGAAGGCGGCGATGTCTTGGGGTGCGGCGGAACGCGTACGCACCGTCAGCGTACGCGTGCTGTCGGTGGCGCATCCGGGTGAGCAGACGGGACGATACGCGGAGAAAGCGTACGTGGACCTGCGAAAGGTGACCGGGGATGACGGGTGGGACGGGAGGCGGCGCCGCTGAGCCCGTGGGAAGCGGCGGAGCCTGCGGGGTCGGACAGCCTGCGGGCGTTCGGCGAGGTGTTGAAGGCGTTCCGCAAGCGGGCGGGGCTGAGCCGGGAGGAGTTCGCCCCGCACGTGCACTACTCGGTGCCGACGGTCGCCTCCGTCGAACAGGGGCGCCGCTTCCCGCCGGCCGACCTCGTCGACCGGGGCTGAGGAGACGCTGGACGCCTTCGGCGCGCTGCGGGGCGCGGCGCGGCACCTGTCGCGGCAGCCGGGGCTGGCGAGTTGGTTCCGGCAGTGGGCCCGCCTGGAGGCGGAGGCCGTGACGCTCTACACGTACGAGTGCCGCTTGATTCCCGGGCTGCTCCAGACCGAGGCGTACGCGCGGACGCTGTTCACCAACCAGCTGCCGCCGCTCGGCGACGAGCAGATCGAGGCCCAGCTCGCCGCCCGCCTGGACCGGCAACGGCTGCTGTACGAACGGCCCAACACGGCGTACAGCTTCATCCTGGAGGAGCATCTGTTCCTGCGGCGGACCGGGGGAGTGGAGATCACGCGCGCCCTCATCGACCACGTCCTGGAGGTGGCCGACCGACGGAACGTCGAGCTCCAGATCATGCCCCTGGTGCGGGAGGCGCATGCCGGGTTGGACGGGCCGATTCAGGCGCTGGAAACGCAGGACCACCGTTGGCTCGCCTACTGTGAGGGGCAGGAGAGCGGCCAGTTCGTCACCGACCGAAAAGTGGTCAGCACGCTCCATATGCGCTATGCGAGGATGCGGTCACAGGCTCTGACGATGGACGACTCCGTGAGTCTGTTGCGGCAGATGCGAGGAGCTACAGCATGACCAGCGACGAACTGCACTGGTTCAAGAGCAGTTACAGCGGCGGCTCGGGTGACAGCTGCGTGGAGGTTGCCGGTGCACCAGGCGCTGTCCACGTGCGGGACTCGAAGATCACAGGCGGACCGGAGCTAGGGTTCGGCCCGGGATCCTGGGCTTCTTTCGTGGAGTTCGCCGCGAAGCAGGGCTAACCGGGTGTACCGTAACGCGCTGATGCTCGTCGCCGCGCACCGCGTCTTCAAGTGGGAGCCCCGGACATGACGGGCGCGATCGCGTGGGAGCGCCCCGAGGGCGCGCTGCTCGTGTACGACGGCGACTGCGGCTTCTGCACCACGGCGGTCGGCTTCGTGCAGCGGCGGTTGCGGCCCCGCTGCACGGCCGTCCCCTGGCAGTTCGCCGACCTCGACGCGCTCGGCGTCACGGAGGAACGCGTCCAGCACGAGGTGCTGTGGGTGACCCCCGTCGGCACGGTGTGGGGTGGCGCGGAGGCCGTGGGCAAGATCCTGCTCAACGCGCGCGGCGCGTGGCCCGTGGTCGGCGGCGTGCTGATGCTCCCGCCGCTGCGCCGGCCCCTCGGCGGCCTCTACCGCCTCGTCGCCGCCAACCGCCACCGGCTCCCCGGCGGCACCCCCGCGTGCGCGATCCGTCCGCCCGCCGCCGACGGCCCCGCTCCCGACGGCCCTGCAGCCGGCCCCGCCACCGGGCCGGGCCGGCCGTCGGGAGCGGCGTAGGCGCGCATCCGTTCGTGGTCCACGACCGCCGCCTTCAGGCTTCGTTCTTCGCTCCGGTCCAGCCCAAGGAGGAGGCCCGCCCGGGGTGGACAACCGGCGCCTCGTCGTGATCCGGTCGCGGAGGTCCCTGCCCTCGGCGTGCGGGTGAGGGGTTGCCGAGTGAGGGAGTGCGATGGGCATCGACGTGGCAGCGGTCCGGGAGGACTTTCCCGCGCTGGCGGACGGGACGGCGTTCTTCGACGGGCCGGGCGGTACGCAGACGCCGCGGCAGGTCGCCGGGGCCGTCGCCGACGCGATGTGCTCCGGCATCTCCAACCGGGGCGCCGTCACCGCCGCCGAGCACCGCGCGGAGGCGGCGGTGCGGGAGGGGCGGCAGGCCGTGGCGGACCTGCTGGGCTGCGACCCGCGCGGTGTGGTCTTCGCCCGGTCCGCGACCCAGGCCACCTACGACGTGTCGCGTGCGCTGGCCAAGGAGTGGGCGCCGGGGGACGAGGTGGTCGTGACGCGGCTCGACCACGACTCCAACATCCGCCCGTGGGTCCAGGCCGCGGAGGCCGCAGGGGCCGCCGTGCGGTGGGCCGGCTTCGACCCGGAGCGCGGCGAGCTGACCGTCGACCACGTCCGCGCCGTGCTGGGGGCCCGTACCCGGCTGGTCGCCGTGACCGGCGCCTCGAACGTCCTCACCCGCCCCGACCTGCCCGCGCTCGCCGAAGCCGTGCACGAGGCCGGCGCACTGCTGTACGTGGACGGCGTGCACCTCACCCCGCACACGCCCGTCGATCTCGCCGCGCTGGGCGCCGACTTCTTCATGTGCTCGCCGTACAAGTTCCTCGGTCCGCACCACGGCGTGCTCGCCGCCTCGCCCGCGCTGCTGGAACCGCTGCGCCCGGACAAGCTGCTGCCGTCCGCCGACGAGGTGCCCGAGCGGTTCGAACTGGGCACGCTGCCGTACGAGTTGCTGGCCGGCACCACGGCCGCCGTGGACTACCTGGCGTCCCTGGCCTCCACCGCGCCGGACCGCCGCACGCGGGTCCTGGAGTCGATGCGGGCGCTGGAGCGGCACGAGGCCGCACTCTTCGCCCGGCTGCTGGACGGCCTCGCCCGCATCGAGGGCCTGCGCCTGCACGGAGCCCCCGAGCGGCGCACTCCGACGGCGTACTTCACCGTCGGCGGGGTGCCGGGGCGCGCGGTGCACGAACAGCTCGCCCGCCGAGGGGTGAACGCTCCCGCGAGCCACTTCTACGCCCTGGAGGCGTCCCGCCACCTCGGCCTCGGGGACGAGGGCGCCGTCCGTGCCGGGCTGGCGCCGTACACGAACGCCGACGACGTGGACCGGCTGCTCGACGGCCTCGCCGAGATCGCGGCGGCTGCCGCGCGCTGAGGCGTGCGCTGAGGCGTGCCGCGAGCCGCGGCGGACGTCAGCCCGGGCGGCCGAGCCGGGCCTCGATGCCGTCCAGGGCGCGCTGGAGGCCGTAGGCGAAGTCGTCCTCCTCGGCGGCCGGTTCGAAGTCGGCGGAGGCGGAGAACACCCCGGCCTCGATGGCCGCCCGGAGGGCGGGGAGGCGGCCGTCGCCGGTGACGCGGCGCAGGAAGGACTCGTACGCGGCCCACCGTCGTCCGCTGGCGGGGTCGTCGCGGAGGGATACCTCCACGGTCGCCTGGCTGCGTACCAGGCCGCTGATCATCAGTGAGGTGCCGACCTTCTCGCCCTCCGTGAGCCCGGTCCCGTCGAGAACGGCCAACGACTGGTCGAGCCAGGCGAGTTGGTGCGGAGTGGCGGGTGGCCCGAAGGCGGTCACCACCCGCAGCGTCCAGGGGTGCGCCAGCAGCGCGTCCCGCACGTGCGCCGCCCACTGCTCCAGCCCTCGCCGCCAGCCGAGGCCCTCCGCCAGCGGCGGCGGTGGGCCGAGTGCGGCGTCGACGGCCAGCGTGACCAGCTCGTCCTTGGTGTCCACGTAGCGGTAGAGCGCCATCGTGGAGACCCCGAGTTCCTTCGCCACGCGGCTCATCGACACGGCGTCGATGCCGTGGCCGTCGGCGACGTGTACCGCCGCCTCGACGATCCCCTCCAGCGTCAGGCCCCGCTTGGGCCCCTTGTGCGGGCGCGGGCGCAGGCCCCACGCCGCCTCGATCGCCGCCGGGAACGCGCCGTCCCCGGCTCCGTCCCGCTCCTCGTGCGCCTGCTGCTCCATGCCGAGTGAGTTTACGGCATACGCAATACCGTGTACGGTCTACACAGAAACGTGTATGCCGTACACAGAAGAACGGGGACGCCCACCATGACACGACAGCCGACGCACCCGCACCACGGGCCGGAACCATCAGCCGCGCCCGGCACCGGACTCGCCGTCGAGGCGCGCGGGCTCCGCAAGGCGTACGGGGCGGTGCGCGTCCTGGACGGCGTCGACCTCCGCGTCCGCAGCGGCGACGTCTTCGCCCTGCTCGGCCCGAACGGCGCCGGGAAGACCACCACCGTGCGCATCCTCGCCACCCTGCTGGCCGCGGACGACGGCACCGCCCGGGTGGCCGGGCACGACGTGACCGCCGAACGGGCGCGGGTGCGGCGCGCCATCAGCCTCACCGGCCAGTACGCCGCCCTCGACGCACAGCAGACCGGCGCCGAGAACCTGCGGATGATGGCCCGCCTCTCCGGGCGGTCCCGCCCGGCGGCGGCACGGCGCGCGACGGAACTCCTCGAACGCTTCGACCTCGCCGGCGCCGCCCGCCGCCGCGTCGCCACCTACTCCGGCGGCATGCGCCGCCGCCTCGACCTCGCCGCCTCGCTGGTGGGCGAGCCGTCCGTGCTCTTCCTCGACGAGCCCACGACCGGACTCGACCCGCGCAGCCGGCTCGCCGTGTGGGAGGTCGTGGGGGAACTGGCGCGCGGCGGCGTGACCGTCTTCCTCACCACCCAGTACCTGGAGGAGGCCGACCGGCTCGCCGACCGCATCGCCGTCATCGACGGCGGACGGATCGCCGCCGAGGGCACCGCCGCCGAACTGAAGCGGCGCGTCGCCGGCACGCGCCTCGACCTCACGCTGACCGACCCGGCCGCCTACCGGTACGCCACGAACCTCCTCGACACCCTGGTCGTACGGCGCGACCCCGAGCGCCTGCTGCTCGGCGTCACCACGGACGGCCGCGCGGCCGACGTGCGGCGCCTGCTGGACGCCGTCGACCCCGAACACCGCCTCGTGCAGCGCTTCGCGCTGCACACCGCCACCCTCGACGACGTCTTCCTCACCCTCACCGGCGGCACCCCCGCCACCCCCGCCACCCCCGCCCCTGGCTCCCCTGTGACCGCCGCGACCTCCGAGGAGAGCAGCCGTGTCTGACGCCCTGACGATGGTCGGCCGCTCGGTCCGCCTGACCACACGCAACACCGACGCCCTGATCACCGCGCTCGCACTGCCGGTGATGCTCATGCTGGTCTTCGTCTACTTCTTCGGCGGCGCCATCGACACCGGAGGCGCCTACGTGCAGTACGTCGTCCCCGGTGTGCTGGTGCTCTGCGCCGGCTTCGGCGTCGGCAACACGGCGATCAGCGTGTGCGACGACATGGCCGGCGGCATCATCGACCGCTTCCGCTCCCTGGACGTGGGTGGCACGGCGGTGCTCGGTGGGCACGTCGCCGCCTCCGTGGTCCGGAACACCGCCGCGTCCGCACTGGTCTTCGCGGTCGCCGCGGCCATCGGCTTCCGCCCGCAGGCCGGCCCCGCGCGGCTGCTCGCCGCCGTCGGCGTGCTCCTCGCCTTCGTGGTGGCCATGACCTGGCTGGCGGCGACCGTGGGCCTGCTCGCCAGGACGCCCGAGGCGGCAGGGGCGTTCACCTTTTTCGTGGCCTTCCTGCCCTACCCCTCCAGCGCCTTCGTGCGCATCGACAGCATGCCCGGCTGGCTGCACGGTTTCGCCGAACACCAGCCGCTCACCCCGGTCATCGAGTCGCTGCGCGCGCTGCTCCTCGACCAGTCGGCCGGCGACAGCCCGTGGCGCGCCCTCGCCTGGTGCGCTGTGCTCACCGTCCTCGGCATGGCCGCCTCCGCGGCCCTCTTCCGCCGCCGGATCCGCTGACGCCCGTCCGGGCGCGGCGCGCCCGCCTCCGAACCGGCCGAGGTGAGCCGATGTCAGTGCCGTGCTGTTCACTGAGCGGTGTCGGAGGAGGAGCCGACGTGCCGACGAACGGCGCGGTCTCCCTCCGTCGCGGCCACCGCGTGGCCGCTGCCCGCCGTCGTGCGGTACGGGGACCGGCGGGAGCGCCCTCACGGGGGTGGGGCGCTCCGGCCGGACGCGACTCCGTGCGCGGCGGGGGCGATCGCGGGTCGCCGCCCCGCGCTCAGGCCGGAGCCTCCCACGCCATCCACATGCCCGGGTCGGCCAGCTGCCGGAACCCGTGCCGGGCGTACACCTCGTGGGCGTCGGCCGTCACCAGCGCGATGCGGCGCAGCCCGTACGGTTCCAGGTGCGCCCGGACGGCGGCCACCAGCGCCGAACCGACGCCCCGCCCGCGCGCGGCGCGGTCCACGTAGACGTCGCAGAGCCAGGCGAACGTCGCGCCGTCGGTGATCAGGCGGGCGTAGCCGATCTGCCCCGGGGCGTCGCCGGAAGCGGAACCGGTGGCGTAGGCGCCGAAGTTGACGGACCCCGCGACGGCGCGTTCGAGCGTGTCGCGCGGTCGGCCCAGGGCCCAGTACGCGTCGGTGGACAGCCAGCGGTGCATCCTGTCCAGGTCCAGCCGGTCCGGGTCGGTCGAGATCTCGTACCCGGCACCGCCACCGGCGCGGACGCCCGCCCGTCCCTCCTCGTGCAACGCCTCACTCATCCCGGCAGCATCCCATGCCCCTCCGCACTCACCGGGGCGGACGGGAGCCGGCCGTTTCTTCCCCCTGACGGAACCCGACCCGCAGACGTGAGGACGGCCGGGGTCGCGGCACGAGGTGCCTCAGGCCGGGGCCCGAGGGAACTCGCCGGGCGCGACGGGCGAAGGACAGAGGAAAGCCCAAGCCCTTCGAAGCGTTCCCCAGAACGAGAGGAGCCCCGATGACCGTCGAGCCAGGCGTCCGCACGGGGGCGGAGAGCGATGCCTCGGTGATTGCGCGGTCCCGGGACGAGTCCGAGGCGTTCGCCGTGCTCTTCGACCGGCATGCGGATGCGGTGCACCGTTATCTGGCCCGTAGGCTCGGCGGTGAGCCGGCCGACGACCTCATGGCGGAGACCTTCACCACTGCTTTCCAGCAGCGACACCGGTACGACCCCGCGCGGGCCCAGGGCGACGGCGCCCGGCCGTGGCTGTTCGGCATCGCGACCAATCTGGTCGCACGGCACCGGCGGGCCGAGGCCCGCCGGTTCAAGGCCCTGGCCCGCATTCCGGCTCCTGCCGACCACGAGGAGCCGCTGGCCGACCGGGCTGCGGCCCGGGCGGGCGCACATGCCGTACGCCGCGAGCTGGCGGCGGCACTGTCCGGACTGCCCGCGCGGCACCGGGACGTGCTCTTGCTGGTGGCGTGGGGCGGTCTCGGTTACGAGGAGGTGGCCCAGGCCCTCGGCGTCCCCATCGGCACGGTCAGATCACGGCTGCACCGGGCTCGCAGCAAGCTACGCGAAGCGTTGGGCGGATCCGATCCGACGACACTGCGAGAGGAATCCGGCCATGACTGACGAACTCGAACTCCTGCGGGAGTGGGACGCCGACGCGCCCCCGCTCACCGAACCGGCCCGGGCCCGGGCCCGGCACCGACTGCTCAACACGATCGCGCGCGCGGAGCGGCACCCCGACACCGACACCGGTCCCAGCCGCCGCCGCGCGCTGCGCGTCGCGACGGCCGGGGTGGTCGCCATGACGATCACCGGGGCGGCGGTGCTGATGATGACCGAAAGCGAAGGCCCGGGCCGCGCGGGCACGAGCGCTCCGAAGATGCGGAACGCAGCCGCCGTGACGGTACTGAACGAGGCGGCGGCGTACGCGGGCGATCAGGAGACGCCCGTGGCGCCGCGCGACGACCAGTTCATCTACTCGAAGCGGATCATCAAGGAGACGGACCGGAGGACCGGTAAGGTCACGACCTTCGTGGACGTGAACTGGTCCTCCGTGGACGGCTCCAAGCGCTCCCTGACCATGGAGCGCGGCAACGTGATCTGGGAGGAGCCCCTGCGGAAGGGCGAGTCCGTGTGGCCTCCCCAGGAGTGGAGCAAGCTCAAGAAGCTCCCGACCGATCCGGAGAAGCTCATTCCCGTCCTCACGCACTCTCGGTCCATGGACGACCTCTCCGGCTTCGACTGGTTCCGTGCCTACTTCATGCTCGGCGCGCTCCTGAAGAGTCCGGTGCTGCCCCCCGGGATGCGTCCCGCCGCGTATGAGGCACTGGCACTGGTGCCCGGGGTCAAGGCGATTCCGGACGTGAAGGACTCTGCCGGGCGCGCCGGAGTGGGGATCGCCTACACCGGGGAGGGGGCTCAGAAGGGCAGCTACCTCATCTTCGATGCGGAGACCTATGAATTCCTGGGCTTCCGCGATGAAGGGTCCACGGCCGCCGGCAGGAGGTACATCCAGCTGTCGCACACGGTGGAGTGGGCGTTCGTCGACCGCTTGCGGCAGCGCCCCTGACGTGGTGCAGGGTGGTGGCGCCGGTCGGCACAGCAAGGTCACCGACGGCCCGCGCAGCCCATCGGTCATGTGGTGGGTCACGCAGACGACCGCCGCCTGCCATGACGCCTGTTCAGTGGGTGAGAAACGTGAAGACGGCCGGGGTCGCCACCCCCCACAGGAGAGACCCCGGCCGTCGTCGTGTTCACGGACGCACCTACCAGCAGCGGCCCGCACTCCACTCAGCGCCGCCCCGCCGGAATGTGTTACGCCCGACTCGTCCGCTCACTCCTGCGGACTACTCCCGGGTCCGGCATGGACGCGGGCACTGACTTGGCCGTAGCGTGCATCCATCGCGTCGGCCCAGGTCGGTGCGGAGTGCGTGAGAACCGGTACGACGGCGCCCGGCCAGGGGTGTCGAGCAGATGCATCGCGACGTCGCGGAGTGGACGAGGACTTAGGGCGTGCAGGGGGACGACGCAGAGCTGACGGCTGCGGTGCGCGCGGCGCAGGAGGGCGACGAATGCGCCTTCCGCACGGTGTACCGGGCAGTCCAGCCACGCCTGCTCGGGTACGTGCGCACGCTGGTTCCGGACGCCGACGCCGAGGACATCGCTTCGGAGGCGTGGCTGCAAATCGCCCGTGACATCGGTAACTTCTCCGGCGATGCCGACCGATTCCGGGGCTGGACGGCACGGATCGCCCGCAACCGGGCACTCGACCACATCCGGATGCGCGGCCGGCGCCCGGCCGTCGGCGGCGACGAGAGCGAACTCGTCGCGATGGCCGGGGGCGCCGACACCGCCGACGAGGCGATGGAGTCGCTGGGCACCGGACACACCATGCGGATCATCTCCCGCCTGCCGCGTGACCAGGCCGAGGCGGTGGTTCTACGCGTGGTGATGGGTCTGGACGCCAAGAGCGCCGCGGAGGTGCTCGGCAAGCGTCCGGGAGCCGTGCGCACCGCCGCCCACCGCGGGCTGCGCCGGCTCGCCGAACTCCTGGAGGCCGACGGTATGAACGGCGCGTCGCCCGGCGGCGGGCCCGGAGACGAGGGCGGCCCGGGCGGTGCCGGGGATGAGCCGAACGGGCGAGGCGTACCACCTGCTCCCCGCCGTCCGCCGGAGCGCGAGACGGCACGCGGTGTGACGCCCGAGGCCGCGCGAACGCTGAGGGAAACGTGATGCCCGACGACCGGTACCAGTGGCTGGACGAGGAGGCTGCGGAGCGACTGCTGCGCGGTCTGCCGGCCGACGGGCGCGACGGCACGCCCGGTTCGGCGGCGGGCGAAGCGCGCGCTGAGACCGGTGAGACCACCGCGGCCGAACTCGCCGACGCCCTCCGGGCACTGCGTGCAGAGTCGGCCGGAGCAGCCGCCCGCACGGCGCTCGGTGAGTCGCTGAGCGGCGAGGACGCCGCCGTGGCGGCGTTCCGCGCCGCCCAGACCGGTGTGCTGCGCAGCGGCTCGGTCGGCGGAAGCGCCGCTGGACGCGGCGGCAGGGTGCGTACCTTCCTGTCCGCTTTGACCGGGCGCCCGGTCAGTGCCGGACTCGCCGCCGCGCTCGCCGCCTGCGCGCTCGGCGGAGTTGCCGTCGCGGCGGGTACGGGCGTCCTGCCCACGCCGTTCGGCGCGGGGGGCGGCGGCTCGCCGTCACCTTCGGTGAGCACCTCGCCCAGCGGGACCGCCGGAGAGGGCCACGGCGGTGCCACCGGCGGCCACGGTTCGCGGAGCCCCGGCCCCGGGCCGTCCGGCGACGCCTCGCCGAGTAGTCCGGCCGGAACCGGCGGCCGGGGCGGCGACGGCGGCCCGTCCGCCACCGGAGGCCCCACCGACCTGGACGGGATGTTCGGGGACGGTGAACTCACCGGCGCGGAGAGGAAGACGATCGCGCTGGCCCTGTGCGACCTCTACGAGCGGGGAGCCCTCGACGCCGACGACCGGCGGACGCTGGAGGAGGCGGCGGGCGGCGCCCACCAGGTGCGCGCCCTGTGCGACAGCCTCGGCGGGGGAGCGACGGACGACGGCGTCGTCGGCGAAGGCGGCGACGGGGTCGTGGGAGGTGTCGGCGACGGCGGCACCGACGGCGGCGAGGGGGGCGACGGCACCGATGGCGGCGAGGGTGAGCCCGGCAGCGGTGGCACGCCCGGCACGGGAGGCCCCGGAGACATCGGGGGCACCGGCGGCGAAGGCGGTGACGGCGGCGAAGGCGGCGACGGCGGTGACGGCGGCGGCGACGGCGGTGACGGCGGCGGCGACGGCGGTGACGGCGGCGGCGACGGCGGTGGTGAGGTCACCGGTGGCGCCGGCTCGCCCACGCCCGGCCCTTCGCTCGACCCCACGCCTCCGGCCGTCCCCACGCCCTCGGCGGCTTCGTAGCGGCCACTCGCCCCTCGGCCTCACGACTCCACGACCGTCGCGGTCGGCCCCCCGACACCCCCGCGTGCGCGCCGTCCACGCGCCCGCTCGTGCGCCGGTGCGGGACTCCTCGGACATGCATCGACGTGCGCTTTCGCGCCCCCGGCGAGGGGGTGTGACACTTTTCCGGGGCGCGGCGCAGTATGGAGTGAGCCGACTGGTCATCGGCGGCGCGTCACCCCGAGGTTCCCCCCGTACCTCCGGGATCGCGCATCGGCGCGGGTGGGGCACGTTCCCCCGGCCCCACCCGCGCCCTCTCTCTTCGGGCGGTCGCCCGGGATCTCCTCCCGGGCGACCGCCCTGCTGTTTGCCCCGGCCCCCCATCCGCCCGCTCGCCGCGAACGGCGTCCGGCGGGCATGCTGTGAGGAAGATCCCGGCTCCTGGGTTTCTCACCGTCAGCGCGGCCACCACTACAGTCCGTGTCCTCGCTCTTTTCTGGCGCGACGTCCTCCGGAGGCAGTCCATGGCACGCCACTCAGAGTCCGGCCGGCCCATCGAGACGGTGTACGGCCCGGATGCGCTGCGGGACTGGGACGCCGCCGAGAAGCTGGGGGAGCCCGGCGCGTACCCCTTCACCCGAGGCGTCTACCCGTCGATGTACACGGGGCGTCCGTGGACGATGCGGCAGTACGCCGGGTTCGGCACCGCGACCGAGTCGAACGCGCGCTACAAGCAGCTCATCGAGCACGGCACGACGGGTCTGTCCGTGGCCTTCGACCTGCCGACGCAGATGGGCCACGACTCCGACGCGCCGATCGCCCACGGCGAGGTCGGCAAGGTCGGCGTGGCCATCGACTCGGTCGACGACATGCGCGTCCTCTTCGACGGCATCCCGCTGGGCGAGGTGTCCACGTCGATGACCATCAACGCCCCGGCCGCCCTCCTGCTGCTGCTCTACCAGCTGGTGGCGGAGGAGCAGGGCGTCGATCCCGCCCGGCTGACCGGCACCATCCAGAACGACGTGCTCAAGGAGTACATCGCCCGCGGCACGTACATCTTCCCGCCGAAGCCGAGCCTCCGGCTGATCGCGGACATCTTCCGCTACTGCAGGGCCGAGCTCCCGCGGTGGAACACCATCTCGATCTCCGGCTACCACATGGCGGAGGCCGGAGCGACGCCCGCGCAGGAGATCGCGTTCACGCTCGCCGACGGCGTCCAGTACGTGCGCACCGCCGTCGCCGCCGGGATGGACGTGGACGACTTCGCGCCGCGGCTGTCGTTCTTCTTCGTCGCGCGGACGACGATTCTCGAGGAGGTCGCCAAGTTCCGCGCCGCGCGCCGGATCTGGGCGCGGGTGATGAAGGAGGAGTTCGGCGCGGAGAACCCGAAGTCGCTGATGCTCCGCTTCCACACCCAGACCGCGGGCGTGCAGCTCACCGCGCAGCAGCCGGAGGTGAACCTCGCGCGGGTCACCGTGCAGGGCCTGGCGGCGGTGCTCGGCGGCACCCAGTCGCTGCACACCAATGCCTTCGACGAGGCCATCGCGCTGCCCACCGACAAGTCCGCCCGGCTGGCGCTGCGCACCCAGCAGGTGCTCGCCTACGAGACGGACGTGACCGCCACCGTCGACCCGTTCGCGGGCTCCTACGTCGTGGAGTCGATGACCGACGACGTGGAGGCCGCGGCGCTGGAGCTGATGGAGCAGGTCGAGCAGCGCGGCGGTGCGGTCGAGGCCATCGAGCAGGGCTTCCAGAAGGATCAGATCGAGCGCAGCGCGTACGCCGTGGCGCAGGAGCAGGAGTCCGGCGCGCGCGTCGTCGTCGGCGTCAACCGCTTCGCCGGCGCTCAGGAGGAGCCGTACGAGCCGCTGCGCGTGGACCCGGCGATCGAGCGGCAGCAGGCGGACCGGCTGTCCAGGCTGCGCGCCGAACGCGACCAGGGCACCGTCGACGCGGCGCTCGACGGGCTGCGGAAGGCGGCCGAGGGCGGCGACAACGTGCTGTACCCGATGAAGGACGCGTTGCGCGCGCGGGCCACCGTCGGTGAGGTCTGCAACCTGCTGCGCGAGGTGTGGGGCGCCTACGTGCCCAGCGACGTCTTCTGAGCACGGGATGCTCTCGCCGGAGGGGCGAGGCTCTTCGCGGGGGAGGGGGAGGCTGTTGCGGGGGCGGCCGGAGCGGTCCCCTCCTGATCCGTTCCGGCCGTCCCCGGCGCTGTGGCGGCCCGAGCGGGAGCTCGCAGGACATCCCGCTCGGGCCGCCGTCGTGACGGTCGGTCAGGTGATGGTGGGGATGGCCGCCGTGCGCCGCGGCTCACCACCTGACCGGCCGGGCATCAATCCGCGACCGGCCCGTCCCGTTCGTCCCCGGCGGTCGCGCGGTTGTGCTCGCGTCCCATGCCGGGGAGCCTGACGTGTGCGCGATCATTCGGTCAACGACGTGGACACTCTGTTAAATAAGAACCTGTGTGAAGGGCGCATGACACCGCGAGAGGCGCGGTGGGCGAGGAGGTCCGCCCCTAAACTGTTCACGGGACGAGGCGGGCCGCAGGTCCCGGGCGCACCCGGCGGTAACATGCGGGCCACCCCCTCACGCCTCACGTCCGATGGAGGCAACGCAGTGCTCCCCGCCGACGAGACCGCGCAACCCGGGGCACCCGGTGCCCCCGACCCGGGGCGACCGGGCCGGACGGAGCCCCCCGGACAGCAGGGTGGGCCGGGGCAGCCCGGCCGCCCGAACGGCGCCCTGCACGCCGCGCTGCGTGACGGGCCCTTCGAGAGCGCTCTGGACACCGCCATCCGCGCCAGCGGCCTGAGCATGGAACGCATCCAGCGCCGTCTCGCCGACCGCGGCGTCGAGGTCAGCATCACCGCCCTCAGCTACTGGCGGCGCGGCCGCAGCCGCCCCGAGCGTCCGCAGTCCCGGCGGGCCGTCCGGCTCCTGGAGGAACTCCTCGCGCTCCCGACCGACTCCCTGGTCGCCCTGCTCGGCCCGCAGCGCCCCCGGGGCCGCTGGACGGGCCGCGCGGACACCAGCCTCGCCCCCACCCGGCTGTGGCAGGGGTACCAGTCGCTGTCCGGCCTGCTGGACGACGTGGGCAACACCGACGACGGGCTCTCCCGCGTCGCCGTGCACGAGCGCTTCGAGATCGACGCTCGGGGCGCCGAGTCCCGCTGGACGGCCTGCCTGGTGCTGCGTGCGGAACGGGACGACGTGGACCGCTGCGTGGTGATCAGCCGCGGAGACGAGCCGGGCCGCCCGCTCCCCGACCTGGTGGACGTGCGCAACGCCCGCCCCGGCCGGGTGCGCAGCGACCCGGACGTGCCGATCACCGTCACCGAGCTGCTCCTCGACCGCGTGCTGTCCAAGGGGGAGACCGCGGTCGTCGAGTACACCACGGCGTACCCGACCAGCGGGCGCGCCACCGACGAGTGCGGGCGCGGCTTCCGCACCCCCGCGGCCCTCTACACCCTGGAGGTCACCTTCCACCCGGACCGGGTGCCGGTCCGCTGCTACCGCTGCGCAGGGACCGCCGCCACCGGTTCGCTCCCGGTCGTCGGCCCGGTCTGGATCAGTCCCCGCGGCCGGGCGCACATGGTCGTCCAGGACGCGGCGCCCGGCTTCCACTCGCTGCGCTGGGAGTGGGACTGACACCGGGCCCGTGCCGTGGCCGGTGCGCCCCCGGAGCTCTTTCGTATGACTTTTCTTCGCGACCCCTTGAATAAGTAGTACCTAGCGCGTAACTTCCCGTTCCGGTCTTCGCCAGGGAGTTCGAAGTACGGAGTTTCGTCATGGAAGCAATCGAGCCGGTCTACGGCACGGCGACGCTGCTGCTCATCGCGGCGGGCGCGGTCGCCCTGCTGCTGTTCCTCATCATGAAGGTGAAGCTGCACGCCTTCGTCGCCCTCGTCGGCGTCAGCGTCGTCACCGCCCTCGCCGTCGGCTTCCCGATGGCCGACATCCCCGACGTGCTGATGTTCGGCTTCGCCGACACCATCGGCTCGGTGGCCATCCTCGTCGCCTTCGGCGTGATGCTCGGACGGCTGCTAGAGGTCACCGGCGGCGCCCAGGTGCTCGCCGACACCCTCATCAACCGCTTCGGGGAGAAGCGCGCGCCGCTCGCACTGGGCGTCGCCGCGCTGCTGTTCGGCTTCCCGATCTTCTTCGACGCCGGACTGGTCGTCTTCCTGCCGATCATCCTCACCGTCGCGCGCCGCTTCGGCGGCTCGCTGCTGTTCTACGCGCTCCCCGCCGCCGGCGCCTTCGCCGCGATGCACGCCATCGTGCCGCCGCACCCCGGCCCGGTCGCCGCGACCGAGCAGCTGCGCGGCGACATCGGCGTCACCCTGCTCGTCGGCATCCCGGTCGCCGTCGTCGCCTGGTACGTGGGCGTCTACCTGGTCTCCCGCTGGCTCGGCAAGCGCGTCTACGTCTCCGTCTCCGACGTGGTCTTCGGACAGGTCCGCGACGAGCACGGCCGTACAGCCGAACAGCGCGCGGAAGCCGGCGAGAGCGCGGGCAAGGGCAAGGACACCACCCCGGGCAAGGGCCGGGAGAAGGACGAGACCGCCGACGCCCCGGCGCTCGGCCACCGGCCGCCGGCCTTCGGCACCGTGCTGCTCCTGCTGCTCATCCCGCTCGTGCTGATCTCCTTCGACACCGTGCTCGACACGCTCGGCGCGGCGGACGTGCTGGACGCGGAGACCGGCTTCCCGGCGTTCCTCGGCCTCCTCGGCAACACCACGGTCGCGCTGCTGATCACCGTGCTCGCCGCGATCCTCATGCTCGGGCGCCCCCGCACCTCGATGGCCGGCGTGCGCGGCATCGTGGACGAGGCGCTCGGCCCGATCTGCGCGATCATCCTGATCACCGGCGCGGGCGGCATGTTCGGCGGCGTCCTGGAACTCAGCGGCATCGGCGACGCACTCAGCAACTCGCTGTCGGACCTGGGCATCTCCCTGATCCTCCAGGCGTTCATCATCGCCACGCTGCTGCGCGTCGCGCAGGGCTCGGCCACCGTCGCCCTCACCACCACCGGCGGCCTCATCGCGAGCGCGGTGAACGAAGCCAACCTGGGCGACTTCCACATCGCCCTGCTCGTCGTCGCGATCGCCGCCGGCGCGACCGTGCTCTCGCACGTCAACGACTCCGGCTTCTGGCTGGTCAGCCGCTTCTTCGGGATGGACGAGAAGACCACCCTGAAGACGTGGACGGTCATGGAGACGACGCTCGGTCTGTCGGCGTTCGTCATCGCGCTCGGCCTGTGGGCCGTGTTCTGACGGCACCGCCCGCCAGGCGCCCGGGCCGACCCGACCCCTCCCGGGACGGCCCGGGTCCCGCCGTCTCGGCGGCGGGACCCCGCAGTACCCCGCAGCGGCGCCTACGGCGCCAGCACGTCCAGCTCGGCCATCGCGCCGACGGTGATCTCCGTGGTGAGCTGCTCCGCCCGCTCCGGATCCCGCGTCCGCACCGCCTCCGCGACCTGCACGTGCAGCGTGACGGCCGCCGGGTCCGGATCGGTGAACATCACGTCGTGCTCGGTCCGGCCGGTCAGCACCGCCGCCACCACGTCGCCCAGCCGGGCGAACATCTCGTTCCGCGACGCCCGCAGCACCACGCGGTGGAACGCGATGTCGTGCACCAGGTACCCGTCGAGCTGCTGGCCTCGGGAGGTGGCGACCATTCCCATCGCCTGCTCGGTCAGCTCCGCGCACTCCTCCGGCGTCGCGTACTGCGCCGCGAGCCGCGCGGCGGCCGGTTCCACGGCACAGCGCAGCATGGTCAGCGAACGCAGCTGCCGCCCCCGGTCCGCGCCCTGGAGGCGCCAGGTGATCACCTGCGGGTCGAACACGTCCCAGGACTCGGTGGGGAGTACGGTGACGCCGACCCTGCGGCGCGACTGCACCAGGTGCATGGACTCCAGGACCCGTATCGCCTCGCGCATCACCGTCCGGGAGACCTCGAACCGCTGCTCCAGCTCGTCGGTGCGCAGCACGCTGCCGGGCGGGTAGTCACCTCCGGTGATGGCCGGCCCCAAGCTGGCCAACACCTTTGCATGCAGACCCTGCCGCTGATTCTCCATGCCCCTCAGGTTACGGTGCTCCCCTCCGAAATATGTATGACTTTTAAGCCGCATGCCCTTGAATACGTAGCACTTTTGGGCTTGGCTGTACGCGGTACCGAGAAGAGCGAGGTTGTACTGATGTCCGCACCCCGGGTCGTGGTCGTCATGGGCGTGTCCGGCACCGGCAAGTCCACCGTCGGCGCCCTGCTCGCCCAGGAGATCGGCGTCCCGTATGCCGAGGCCGACGACTTCCACCCGCCGGCGAACATCGAGAAGATGTCGGCCGGAACCCCCCTCGACGACGCCGACCGCGCGCCCTGGCTCGACGCCATCGGCGCCTGGGCGCGCACCCGCACCGATCACGGCCCCGGCCTGCAGGGCGTCGTCAGCTGCTCGGCCCTCAAACGCGCCTACCGCGACCGGCTGCGCGCCGCCGCCGACGGCCTCTACTTCCTCCACCTCGACGGCGACCGCGCACTGATCGCCGGTCGTCTCTCCGGCCGTCGCGGCCACTTCATGCCCGGCGCCCTGCTGGACTCCCAGTACGCCGCCCTGGAACCACTGGAACCGGCCGAGGACGGCATCCGCCTCGACGTCACGGCCACGCCGGAGGAACTCGTCGCCGCGACCGTGCGGGCGCTGCGCGCCGCCGAGGCCGGGGCCGGCTGAGCGACCGTCCGAGGGCACACCATCCTGCCGGGCGTCCGCGCCACGCTTCCCGCCCCGCGCCCATGCCGTGGCGCGTCCCACGGCACGGGCCCGCCCTGCCCCGGACCCCTGCCCCGCCCGCCGTGCATCGCTCCGGCGACGCGCGTCAGCCGAGGTGCCGCCGCACGCGCCGGGCGATCCGCCGCACCGCGGCGTTCCGCGGGAGGAACGCCAGCGGCGCCGGCACCGCCCCCGGCAGGGCGAGCGACGTCAGCCGCCGCCGCTTGAAGTACCGCCACGTCCCCGCGTCCAGCCGCGTCGCCAGATACCGCTCCGCCTCCGGCCGCAGCGCAGGGTAGATCTGCGCCTGCATGCAGAACCCCACCGCCCGGACCAGCGCCGCGACCGCCTCGCCGTCACCGGGGCCCGGCGCACGCCAGGCGCGCACCGCCTCCGCGTCGGCCAGGTCCGGCAGCAGCGCGTCCACCAGCGTCACCGGCACCCGGTTGCTGTTCTGGTACGGCGCCAGCCGGTCGAGCAGCACGTCGGTACCCGTCCGGGCCACCGGCAGTCCGTACACGGTGGCCGCCGTCAGCAGCGCCGTGGAGAAGCAGCCGACGACGAGCGCCGGACGCAGCCGCTCGTACAGCACCTCCGCGAGCACCGGCTCGTCCCGTACGCGCAGCTGCACGCCCAGCTCCCCGGCCTCCTTCTCCAGCGTGCGCGAGTAGCGGGCCGGCGCGACCGGGTGCGGCTTGAACACCACGCTGCGGTGACCGAGGCCCGCCGCGCCGCGCAGCATCCGCACGTGCAGGCGCTCCTCCTCCTCGTCGGTGAGGATGCCCAGCGCCGCCAGGTACTGGCCGAGCAGCAGCGCCGGGGCGCCCTCCCGCGGCTCCCCGGGGGCCGGGTCGTCGTCCGGCAGCTCCCGCAGCACCGACCGGAACGCGTCCGTCGGCACGACCTCCGGCTCCACCCCGAACTCCGTGAGCAGCAGCGGCCGCAGCCCCGGCACCAGATCCAGATGCAGCAGCCGCCGCACCCGCGAACCGACCAGCGGGTCGAGCTTGTTGCGCGTGGGGCCGTAGCTCATCAGGCCGTCGGCGTAGACGTCGATCGGCGCGTCCGGGAAGAGCTGCGCCACGGCCAGCGCCGGATGCACCTGGATCGACTCCAGCACGAGTTCCACGGCGTCCTGCCGCTGGTCCTCGCCCAGCCCCCACAGCATGCGCAGGTGCCGCTCCCACAGCGGCGCGTCGTCCGGGCGGGGCGTCCAGCCGCCGGGGTGGAACGGGCGGATCGCGTCGTTCCACGACACCACGCGGTCGAACCGGCCGCGCAACCGCGCGAAGCCCGGCATCCGGTCCGGTGACGGCGCCGTCTCCGGATTCGGCGCGTTGTTGCTGACCAGCAGCAGCCGTCGGTCCGCCGGCCCGAAGCACCCCGCGTCCAGCGCGGCGGCCAGCGTCGCCGCGCCGTACAGCGTCGAGACGAAGAAGATCTGCGTACGCGTCGGCGCGGTCATCGGGCCGCCACCTCCCGGGAGTCGACCGGCCTGCGCCGGAGCCTGCGCAGGCGCGTCGCGCGCTGCACGTCCATCGAGTCCAGCGCCGCGTCCAGCACGTCGGCGGGCATCCGGCGCAGCGCGGCCGCGCTCTTCCGCCGCAGCGTGCGGGCGACGTGCGGCTCGAACCGTCCGCTGGTCAGGTGGTGGGAGATGATCGCGCAGTACGTGCGCACCGCCTTGGGCAGCAGCACGTCCGCGTCCCGGTCCCGCGCGGTCTCCTCGACGACCTGGTCGAAGGCGCGCAGGAAGTCCAGCTGCCGCACATCGCCGATCTGCGTCAGCGACGAGGCGACACCGCGCCGGTAGAAGACGCCCAGCAGCCCCACCACCGCGAACGAGGCCGCCTCCCGGTGCAGCCGCCAGATCCACGGCCGGTCCTCGGCCGTGCGCAGCCCGTCGGTGAAGTGCAGCAGCCCGTCGTCCAGCAGCCGGCGGTGGTAGATCCCCGCCCAGGCGTACGCGTAGTCGACGGACGTGGAACGTTCGGCCGGCAGTATCGCCGCGCGCGGGTCGGTCACCACGCCGCGACGGCCGTGCGGCACGCGCGCGAGCGTACGGGCGCGCGCCGTGCACTGCACGTGGTCGGTCCGCACGAAGTCGCAGCCCAGCGTGCTGATCGCGTCGACCAGCTCGCGGTAGTAGCCGGGCGCCAGCCAGTCGTCGCCGTCCAGGAACGTGACGTAGCGGCCCGTGGCCGCGTCCAGGCCGGTGTTGCGCGCGGTCGCCAGGCCGCCGTTCTTCTCGTGCCGGATCAGGACCGTGCCGGGAATTTCTCTTTCCGCGCGTTCCAGAATCTCCGGAGTAGCGTCGGTGGAACAGTCGTCGACCAGAAGGAACTCGTAATCCGGCCGCGCGTTGTCGCGCAGACTTCTCAGAGTGTCCGGGGCGTACGACTGCACGTTGTAGAACGGCACGATGACGGAAAGCTCAACCACCCTCGAGACGCTATGCGGCCGCCCGGCATTCGTCGTGACCTGCGCCGTACGTGAAGGTGAACTCCGGGCGGCGGAATGGTGAACCACGGCGCCGCGCTTGCCGGTTGGCCATTCGGCGGCCCGCTGTTCACCGGGTGTTGGCCATGCGTTGGGCCGTGAATCGAAACGGCTTCCTAGCGTCGTCCACGTGCCATCCCGAATTCCTTCCCGACCGCTGTCGGCCGAGCGCGTCGCCGTACTCGCCGATTCGGACACCCGCTGGAAATGGGGCGCGCTGACCGCGCGCCGCCTCGCCCCGGACGCCCGGATCGACGGACTGCTGCTGCGCGGCCGCGCGACCCCGACCCCGCGCCAGCTCGCGGAGGTCGGCGTCGCGACCGACACGCTCCGCGAGGTGACCGGCGCGCAGTTCGTGCGCGCCGCGCTGCGCGGGGACGCGCCGTACGACGTGGTGGTCCTCGCCTGCGTGGGTGGAGCCGTGCAGGCGATGCTGCACGGGCTGGCGCGCGCCGCCGCCGAACCGGTCGGGTCTCCGGCCGCGCGCCGGCCCGTGCTGGTCACGGGATACGTCGGCATCGTCTACGAGAAGCTCGCCGACGGCCTGCTGCTCCGCCACGGCGCCGACCTGGTGCTGGCCAACTCCCGCCACGACGCGGAACGGTTCCGCGACGTCTACCGGGGCGTCGGCGCCGACGCGAGCGGCGTCGTCGAGTGCGCCCTCCCCTTCCTCGCGGGCACACCCGGCGGCGACGGCGCCACCTCCGGCACGGCGGGCGCCTCCGCCCCGCCCGCCGGAGGCCGACCGTTCACCGTCACCTTCGCCGTGCAGCCGTCCGTGCCCGACAACCGGGCCGACCGCGCGTATCTGCTGCGCCGGGCCGCCGAACACGCCCGCGCCCACCCCGCACGCGAGGTCCTGATCAAGCTCCGCAGCAGGCCCGGCGAGCACACCACGCACATCGAGGAGCAGCCGTACCAGAAGCTCGCCGCCCGCGTGCCCGGCGGCCTGCCCGCCAACTGCCGCCTCGTCTACGGCCACATGGGCGAGGTGCTGGACCGTACGGACCTGCTCGTCACCGTCAGCTCCACGGCCGCGCTGGAGTCCCTGCACCGCCGCGTCCCCACCGCGGTCCTCACCGACCTGGGCGTCCGCGAAGCCCTCGGCAACCACCACTTCCTCGGCTCCGGCTGCCTCGCCTCCTGGGACGAACTCGACGCCGGCCACCTGCCCGAGCCCGACCCGGAGTGGACCGCCCGCCAGGGCGTCCGCCCCGACGGCGGCTACGACGCCGCGTTCGACGCCGCCCGCGCCCGCGTGGCCGAACTCGCCGCCGCGCCCGAACTCCCGCTGCCCGCGCCGTACTACACGCCCGTCACCGCGCCCGGCTACCTGCCGCGCATCCTCGCCCGCTACGGCTTCCGACCCGACGGCTCCCCGCGCCCCGGCGCCGACCTCGGCGCCTCCGGCGCCGCGAACGGCCTCCGCGCCGTGCTGCGCACCGCCGTCCGCGAGGCCGCCCGCGGCGCGTACCGGCACGGCGTGCAGCGCGTCGCCCCCGTCATCCGCCGCATGGGGGACCTGTGACCGGCACCCACGCCACCGCCCCGCACGACCAGGCCGCACCGGCCGCGAAGGGAACCACCACCATGGCCGTACCGCAGCCGCACGGCGACGCCGCCACCGCACCGCGCGTGCTCGCCGTCATCCCCGCCCGCGGCGGCTCCAAGGGCGTGCCCGCGAAGAACCTCGCCGAGGTCGGCGGCCTGCCGCTCGTCGCCCGCGCCGTCCGCGCCTGCCTCGGCGCCCCGCTGGTCACCGACGTGGCCGTCTCCACCGACGACCCCGGCATCGCCGCCGCCGCGTCCGCCGCCGGCGCCGAGATCGTCGAGCGCCCCGCCGACCTCGCCGGCGACCTCGCCACCAGCGAAGCCGCCGTCCTGCACGCCCTGGACACCCACGAAGCCCGCCACGGCCGCGCCGTCGACGTCGTGCTCCTCGTCCAGTGCACCAGCCCCTTCGTCACCGCCGACGACGTCCACGGCGTCGCCGCCGCCGTCACCGAGCACGGCGCCGACAGCGCCCTCACCGTCGCCGCCTTCCACGGCTTCGTCTGGCGCGAGACCACTGCCGACGACGCGGCGGCGGCCGGCGGCCACGGCGTCAACCACGACACGGCGCACCGCCCCCGGCGCCAGGACCGCCCCCAGGACCACCTGGAGACCGGCGCCGCCTACGCCATGGACGTGGCCGGCTTCCGCAAGGCCGGCCACCGTTTCTTCGGCCGCACCGCACTCGTGCACACCGACCCGGCCCGCGTGCTGGAGATCGACGACCCGCACGACCTCGCCCGCGCCCGCGCCCTCGCCCCGCTCCTCGACGGCGAGACGTCGGCCGCGACGGGCACGTCGGCCCCCACCGCGCAAGCCGTACCGCGTCGCGACGACGTCGACGCGGTCGTACTGGACTTCGACGGCACCCAGACCGACGACAGGGTGCTCGTCGACTCCGACGGACGGGAGTTCGTCGCCGTGCACCGCGGCGACGGCCTCGGCATCGCCGCGCTCCGCCGCGACGCGCTGAAGCTCCTCATCCTGTCCACGGAGGAGAACCCGGTCGTCGCCGCACGCGCCCGCAAGCTGCGGGTCCCCGTGCTGCACGGCATCGACCGGAAGGACCTCGCCCTCAAGCAGTGGTGCGAGGAACAGGGCGTCGCGCCGGAGCGCGTGCTCTACGTCGGAAACGACGTCAACGACCTGGGCTGCTTCGGCCTCGTCGGCTGGCCCGTCGCGGTCGGCAGCGCCCACGACGTCGTACGCGGTGCCGCCCGGGCGGTCACCACCGCGCCGGGAGGCGCGGGCGCGATCCGCGAGATCGCCTCGTGGATCCTCGGCCCCTCCCTGAACACCTGATCCCCTCCTCAACAGAAAGACCTCTGCCATGACTTCGCAGAACCGCCTCCGGACCCTCGGCGACAAGACCGTCGGCCCGGGCCGCCCCGTCTACGTCACCGGCGAGATCGGGATCAACCACAACGGCGACCTCGAGAACGCCTTCGCCCTCATCGACGCCGCCGTCGAAGCCGGCTGCGACGCGGTGAAGTTCCAGAAGCGCACCCCGGAGATCTGCACCCCGCGCGACCAGTGGGACATCGAGCGCGACACCCCGTGGGGCCGGATGACGTACATCGACTACCGGCACCGCGTCGAGTTCGACGAGGACGGCTACCGCGCCATCGACGCGTACTGCACCCAGCGCGGCATCCACTGGTTCGCCTCCCCGTGGGACACCGAGGCCGTCGCCTTCCTCGAGAAGTTCGACGTCCCCGCCCACAAGGTGGCGTCCGCCTCCCTCACCGACGACGAGTTGCTGCGCGCCCTGCGCGCCACCGGCCGCACCGTCATCCTCTCCACCGGCATGTCCACCCCGAAGCAGATCCGGCACGCCGTCGAGGTGCTCGGCAGCGACAACATCGTGCTCTGCCACGCCACCTCCACCTACCCGGCCAAGGCCGACGAGCTCAACCTGCGGATGATCCACACCCTGCAGGCCGAGTTCCCCAACGTCCCCATCGGCTACAGCGGCCACGAGACCGGCCTCCAGACCACCCTCGCCGCCGTCGCCCTCGGCGCCGACTTCGTCGAACGGCACATCACCCTCGACCGCGCCATGTGGGGCAGCGACCAGGCCGCCTCCGTCGAACCCGGCGGCCTCCAGCGCCTGGTGCGCGACATCCGCACCATCGAGGACTCCCTCGGCGACGGCGTCAAGAAGGTCTACGACAGCGAACTCGCCCCGATGAAGAAGCTCCGCCGCGTCAAGGGCGTCGTCGCCGAGACCGAGGAGCAGAACGCGGACCGCGAGCCCGCCTCCGTCTGAACGGCCCCTCCCGCCGTGAGAGAACGCACCGAACCCCCCGAGCCGGACCCGGCGCACGCCGTCGGGCCGGCCGGGGGGCCCGCCCCCCGGACCGACGGCACCCTCGCCTTCGTCGAGAGCCCGGTCCAGCTCCTCAACGTCCTCGAATGGGCCCACGCCCACGCCTCCCGAACGCACGGCCCCCACGCCTCCCCTCCCCACGCCTCCTCCCGTACGGCTGCCGCAGGCCCCGAACCGCTCCGCATCGTCGTCCTCCCGCCCCACGACCCCATGACCCGCGGCCAGCTCCGCCGCATGGCCGAACTCGCCCGCGACGAGGGCCACCGGGTGGACTGGACCGAGGCCCGCGGCGGCACCGGCCCGCTCAAGACCGTCGCCGCCCTCTCCCGCCCGCTGCGCCGCGCCTCCCGCGTCGTGCTCGGCGACCCCTTCTCCCGCTACGTGCAGCTCCTGCTCGCGCTCACCACCGCGCCGCGCATCGTCGTGGTCGACGACGGCACCGCCACCATGGAGTTCGTCGCCCAGCTCGCCCGCGGCGACCGCCTCACCCGCTGGCACCGCACCGGACGCGGTAGCCCCGCGGCCACCCTCTTCGCCCCGGTCTCCCGGCGCGCCCGCACCCGCCTGGTGCCGTCCGCCGCCCGCCGCGTGGACCTCTTCACCGCCATGCCCGTCTCCGACGCCGCGGCCACCCTCGGCATCACGGTCCTGCCGCACGACTTCGCCTGGACCCGCGCCCGCTTCGGTCCGCCCCGCCTCACCCGGGGCACCGACCTGATCGGCACCTCACTCGTCGAGACCGGCGTCGTCGACCTCGACCGCTACCTCGCCGCCGTCCGCTACCTCGCCCGCGCCCACGGCGCCACCCGCTACTTCGCCCACCGCCGCGAGAGCGCCGACAAGCTGCACCGCGTCACCGCCGAGACCGGTCTGGAGATCGTCCGCCCCGACCTCCCCCTCGAACTCGTCGCCCGCCGCGGCCCCGTCGGCCGTACCGTCCTCAGTTTCCCCTCCACCGTCGTCCACACTCTCCCCCTCGCCCTCGCCGGCACCGACGTTCGCGTCACCACCTGCGACATCGACCCCGCCTGGCTCACCCCCGGCGCCTCCCCCCGCGCCCACACGTTCCTCACCACCATCACCACCACCGCCCCCACCCCCCGCCTCCCCACCGGCCCGTGAGCGCGGGGGAGACAGCGCGAGGAGTCCAAGCGAACCCCGATGCGTGCGCCAGGCACGTCCCCTGACTCGGTTCGGGCCATTGATCAGGCAGAACGTCAGCTTCGACTGGTGAAGACGACGTCCACCACAGCTTCGAAGGATCAAAACGCGGCGGGGAAGGAACAGGCAGCCTGGGAGCATGCACAGGCCATTGGCGTCAGCCGCCGCCACGACGTCAGAGACCAGCGGATTCTCCTCGTCGATGACGTGTGCACCACCGGGTTTCAGCTCAACTACGTCGCCTCGCAGTTGCGCAAACAGGGCGCCGCTGACGTGCAGGGATTAGTCTTAGGTCGCTTCGCTTGGGACACCCCGTAGCGCACCTGTTCCGGTGGGGTTGCATCCCCATCCTGCTCTCCGCAAGCCGCACGCTTTCGCCGCCAACCTGGGCCCGGACCAGAATGGTCCCATACCCGCGGGAGCGCAGAGCAGATCGTCTGCGCGGCCTTGGCGCCGCCTCCGCCGGGACCAACCCCACGCGTGCGGGGAGCAGTCTTCTAAGGAGTCGCGCATCTTCTCGGTGATGAGGCCATCCCCGCGGGTGCCGGGGGCAGACTAAGCGTTTGCCAACCTCAGTTGAGCGGGTCAAGTGCAGGGTGAGGACGGCCTGAACGAGGCTGGTGATGCGGGTGGTTGAGCATCGGAGCTTGCGCAGGAGGCGCCAGGTCTTGAGGGTGGCTATGGCCTGCTCGACGAGGGCGCGGATCTTCGCGTGCGAGTGGTTGATGGCCTTCTGACCTGCGGACAGCGCCTCCCGGCGCCCCCAGTAGGGCACCCGGATGGTGCTGCCCGAGCCCCGGTATGCCCTGTCTGCCCAGAACTCCACGCCGGCTTCGTCCAGGGCATCGATGATGCCATGGGTTCGCGCGGCCTTGATGTCGTGCACGGCTCCGGGCAGCGGGCGAGGCCCATAGCAGCCGCCCCGCGGGATCGATGATGACCTGCACGTTCATGCCGTGCTTCTTGTGTTTCCCGGAGTAGAAGGGCCGGTCGGCGGCGATCCTGTCGATCGGCAGCAGCGTGCCGTCCAGGATCACGAACGCCTTGGTGGAGGCGGTTTTCGTCGCCTCTGTGAGAGTCGGTGCCAGCTTGGCCAGCAGATCGACGGCTTCGCGGATGTAGCGGCAGGCGGTACTCGTTCCGATCTGGAAACCTGCCGCGAGCTGGGCGTACGTCGTCCCGTTCCGCAGGTGCGCCAAAGGCCAGGAGGGCGTGACGACAAGCCGAGAGCCGGCGCCAGCGGTTGCCGATCCGGCGGCGGTGTTCACGCAGGCGAGCGGCGAGGAAACGCAGGGATCGGCTGGACACGTCCAGCCCGCACGGGTAGACGAGCACACGAAGCCTCTGGTGGGCGAGGGAATCTTGGTCGTGAACCCGTCTACCAGGGGCCTCACCCATCTGTCAGCCCAACCACCCGACCCACAGGACAAGTTGGCAAAGACTCCGTGACGCTGAGGTCCCGCTCCACCCAAAAAACGCTGCTGTGGGGGCACCGAGTTGATGCCCCCACAGCAGATTCAGGTACGGGTACGAGTCGACCAAGGCCAGTCCGAAAGTGCATCCTAAGATCCCTGTCGCCAGAGATCGAGGTGCGGCTGACTGGTGGAGGGGGGATTCGGCGACGCGCTGCAATGATGGATCAACTAATCGCCGCAGTGGCTAGTTTTGAACTCAGTGACGGTCCGGCTTCCGGCGCCGGATCCCGACAACCAACGCGGCGAGCCCGAAAGCGACGATTGCCACCATGAACGGCGTCAATCCGTGCGACTTGAGCACTGACACTAGGACCTGTGGGTCGATTATGAGAGATATCGCCACCACGTAGCCCAAAATAGTGCCCGCAATTATAGCGCAGATCCATTGCACTGCACGCATCGTTTTGCCCCTCCTGATCGACAGACGGTGGAGCTACGGTACGGGCCGTACGAACTCGACGACCACTGTTTCCGTCACGCTGCCATCGTCGTCTGTCGTCGTGGCGCGTGTCGTACCTGTCTTCGCTCCGTTCCCTCCTGTGGGGGCAGGCATGTCGAAGTCAATCTCGAAGGGCTTGCCATCCTCCGTGCGGACCAGGTCACCGTTCCGGTCAGCGACTTTGACCGTGTCTGGCTTCTCACCTCCAGGCTTTGCCCAGTCAGGCATCGGAGGCGCAGCCCCCTGGGGCTGCGTGGTCAGGGACTCCGCGGGTAGGTAGTGGGAGCCTGACCAGATGGGAGCGTTGGAGCCATGCCATACACCGCTGTCCCGCATGGCGGAGAAGTTCGTGAGGCCGTAGTACCCCGGACCGCAGAGCCCCCCTTCAGGTGCCGTCCCAGTCAACCGGAAGGTGGCTGCGGGCTCGCTGTTGTAGTACCACTTGTCTGTTCGGAAGCAGACGACCCATTCGTCGACGACCCAGGTGTGGACGACCATGCCCTCGCCGAGCAGTCCGGTGTTGCGCTCCTACTCGAAGTTGCAGTCGAGCGGGCTGATGTCGGGGTCATACTGCGATCGAGCTTCCCCCTTGAAGTAGCCGCCACCCGTCGAACCGTGTGAGGTCTCAGAGTAGTTCATCAGGCAACGCGAAGAGTCGGCATTCGCCCACACGTACTCCTCAAAGTACACGTAGTGCGCCGCAGCTGGGCTGGATAGGCTCACTGCGAGGCCGAAGGCTGCACTGAGTGTCGCGGCCATCTTGGCGGTGGCCGCAACTGCGCGTCTCGGGACTCTCATTCAATCTCCTGTGATCGCTTCGTGGAAGGTCGCTTCCCTGGCGTTCGACAATCACGATCACACAGGGCGATAAACAGATGATGAACGTCGACATGTTCCGCGGTCCAACACGCCGGGGGGTGTCTCTATGTCTTTCGTCAAGTGTTGGCGGGGGTGCGGGGTTGGTGGAAGGTGCCGTCTCGGAGCATGGCGAACAGGACGCTGATGCGGTGGCGTGCGAGGCGGAGGAGGGCTTGGGTGTGGGTTTTGCCTCGGGCTCGGCAGCGGTCGTAGTAGGTGCGGGAGGCCGGGTCGTGGAGGGCTGCGAAGGCGGAGAGGAACATGGCGCGTTTGAGCTGCCGGTTTCCTGTTCTGGGGGCGTGTTCGCCGTGGATGGAGGTCCCGGAGGACCTGGTCGCCGGTGCGAGGCCGGCGTAGGAGGCCAGGTGGGCGGCGGTGGGGAAGCTGCTGCCGTCGCCGACGGTGACCAGGAGGACTGCGGCGGTCCTGACGCCGACGCCGGGCATCGAGGTCAGGACCTGGTGAAGAGGGTGGGCCTCCAGGAGGGCCTCGATCTGCGTCTCCAGCGCCCGGCGTTGTTCGTGAACTGCGGCGAGGGACTTCGCCAGGGACGGCACGATCACGTCCAGGGTGCCGGTGCCGGTGCCGGTGCCGGGGACGACGACGGTCTGCTCGTCCAGGGCGTGGAAGACGTCGTCGATGAGCCGGGTGGCCATGCGTGGGGCCTTGGGGCGGATGAGCTCGATGAGCTTGCTCCGGCCGGCTTTGCGCAGAGCCTGTGGGGAGCCGTAGCGCTCCAGGATCCAGGTGA